>JBGTDZ010000268.1:0-3583 GCA_041748055.1 Aquaticitalea sp. | reverse complement strand
CATATTTATAATCATCAGTAATCACAGCTGGAATATTTGCAGTTATGGGTTTTATACTTGCCAACCAGTTCATTTGTTGTATGTCGTTGTTCAGTAATTTTTTTTCGGGAGCAGATAGCAGAAAATTTTTCAGAAAAAAGGCTTTAGTCAACTTTTTATCCAATATGTTCCGTTGGGGGATGTTCAATATGTGGTTATACGGAAACGCCATTTATTTGATTACTAAATAGCTGACGAGTTCCAAATTGTCTTCATTAGTTAGTGCTTTGCTCATTAGCGTTGTACCACCTTGACTTGCCAACGAGTCCAATCCAATTTCTTCTTGTACGCCAAGTACTTCCTTAATAGTGTTTTTCAATACTTTTATATAAGCAGACATTTTTTTAGTGCCTTTGGTTTCTTTTTCAAACTGTGCTACTAAATCCATCAACACGCCATCTTGTCCCATACACAACTTTCGGAAATAGTCCAAGGCCTTTTTTGATTGTGAGGGTTTTACCATGTAAGTACCATCAAGGCTTGTATACACCAAGAAAAAAGGATAGAGAATATTATTTTTAAGTTTATCCCTATAATCTGAACTGGTATCTTTTAAGCAAAATATAATCCCTTTTTTCACTTCAGACAAATTTGATTTTACGACTGCGTATGACGCTGGTGGAATGTCTTTTAAATATTCCAATTGTTGGTCGGAGCTTTTTTCCAAATCGATTTTGAAATCATTGAAAGTCATATCCGTTATGGAGATATTACCATCGATATCTTCCAAATCCAGAACCTGATTCTGCAATTGTTTTAATTGACGTTTACGATAATCGAGGTCTTGCATTTCTCTATTAGACCTACTGATGACATTATCTTCACCCGTTGCTGAAACATCCAACATCACCATTTTACCTTGAACACGCGCTACTAAATCTATAAATTGGTCTAGCTCCATGGAAGGAAAAAAGTTTACCAGTTGAATTTGTTCATTAATAGAACCGATACGGTCTATACGGCCAAAACGTTGAATGATACGCACGGGATTCCAATGAATATCATAATTAACCAGGTAATCACAATCTTGAAGGTTTTGACCTTCTGAAATACAGTCGGTACAAATCAAAATATCTATTTCACTTTTCGCATCAGGAAAAATATCCTTTCGGTTTTTAGAACGCGGTGAGAAATGCGTCAAAATGGAACTTAAATCCGTACGGCAACCTTTCATGTTGGTTTTGTTGTTTCCAGAACCTGTTACCAAGGCACTGTTGACCTTTTTTTCTTGTTTTAGCCAGTCGCTCAATTCTTTATACAAATAATCGGCCGTATCTGCAAAAGCAGTAAAAACAATCACTTTTTTATTTCCTTTATTATATGGTTGCGTATCTACTTTTTGAGAAATACGGTCTTTTAATTCCTTGAGTTTAGCATCGCGGTTGACATCAATGAGTTTAATACTGCCCAACAATGTCGTTAATATACGTTTATCATGTTCTAAATCTTGTCTCCAGCGAATAGTGTCGATATCTTGAATCAACACTTTGGTTTTTCCGCCCACTAACAAATCTTCTAATTCTGTATCATCAATATCGACATCTGTAATGTTGAGGTCGTAATCGATTTCACCATTCTGATGGTCTTTAAGTTGCTTGAGATTTGCATCCACCAATGCGACCAATTTCATAGTTGTCAACTTAAAAGAATGTATAGAACTTTCCAGACGTTTTAAAAGATTGACCCGCATTAAGTATATCAAACTCTGTTCACGGTCAACTTGCTTAAAGACACTCCCTGTATGGGTTTCCATATCATATTTTTGCTCATAGTAATCACGCTTATCTGCTCTTACATAGCCTAAAGGCGTATATGAGGCTAAAGTCAAGGTGCTAATCTCATCGTAAACTTGACCAATATCCCTGAATTTCCCTTTGGTATCAATTTCAGGATATACTGTATCCGGTTTTAAACGCGTTGGGAATTTTCCAATATTTGAGGTATCGTAATATTTCTCAATGTGTTTGCGAGACCTTGCAATAGTTAACATATCAAGAATTCTGAAATATGCACCGTCAAGACTTTCCATTAGTTCATTAACATCAAGGTCGTCCGGGTCTCCATCTCTATACCATTGCGTGAATCGACGTTGAGAATCACGCATCACTTGACTAATACTATCTATACCATAAGACCTAAAAGCTTCATCATCCCCTTCGGTGATAAATGCTATCTGATTTTTTAGGTCATTCATTTTATTATTTACTGGTGTCGCTGAAAGCATTAAAACCTTGGTACGAATATTTGATTTGATAACATCATTCATTAAACGCCTATAACGAGTCATACCACGTTTTGTAGGATTGTTTCGAAAGTTGTGTGATTCATCTATGACCACCAAATCATAATTGCCCCAATTAATCATTTCGAGGTCAATATCTCCAGATTTTCCTTTGCTTCTTGAAAGGTCTGTGTGGTTTAATACATCGTAGTTCAATCTATCTTCTGCTAGGATATTTCGTTTATCATTCATTTGATAAACCGTCCAGTTTTCACGTAGTTTTTTAGGAGCCAATACCAGAATTCTATCATTACGTAATTGATAGTATTTCATTACGGCCAACCCTTCAAAAGTCTTTCCTAATCCAACCGAATCTGCTATTATACAACCACCATAGGTTTCAATCTTTTCTATAGCACCAATGACTGCATCCTTTTGGAAATTGTATAATAATTTCCAAATTTTAGAATTTTTGAAACCTACTTTTTCAAGTTTCTCATCAGCTCTCTCGTTTACCGTAGAGTAATGGAAAATCTCACGAATACAATATTTGTAAATTTCTTCCCCTGAATAATCACGAATACCTTTATCTAACTTCTGGATTATTAAATCATTTAACGATTGTAAACTATTGTTCCATGAGTTATGGAATAAGTTAAGATATTGATTGCTTGAGTCATCAAAAGAATTAATAAAAATTGGCATTTCTGCAGGTAAAGTCCCAAGGCTAACCGAATCCAAATTCATTGGGGTTAAGATAAAACAGGTCGATATACCATCATTTTCAACAACCAAAATATTCTGATTACCTATGCTTCCTTTACGGAATTCTAATTTATCGTTAATTAAACCAATGACTTGCGCTATTTTATATTTTCTATCTAATTTTAGATTGAGCTGATTTTCTTTGTCATTTTGGATGAATTTAAAATCCTCGTCTTCTTTAGAATTAAAATCGAGTAATACCTCAACTTTATTCGAGATTTTTAGAATATCTATAAGCTCAAAAACTGCGAATGAAGTGAAGTAGTTACAGCTTATATATAGGTTTGATTTGTTACTTATTAAATTCTTTATTTCATCAATAAGAAGTGTGTCTTGATTGTTGATTATTTTCATAGAGTTCGGTCATGATTAGTTAAACTTAAAGTATATGACATACCTAAAGCGTTCATTATATTGGCTAATTAACTTTAACTTATAGGGAGAGTTTAAAGATATAAAAACTACTTAAATAACAATGAATAATCTATCAATAATGGTTATTTTCAACATCTAGAAAGGTAACATACCGTCTAGCCAGTCCGATTGTTCTGAACATCT
>JBGTDZ010000267.1:0-6234 GCA_041748055.1 Aquaticitalea sp. | reverse complement strand
TAACTTATAACCCACATGTTGCCCTTTCAGTTTATCACTCACCTCAGTATGATCAATGATTATTTTTTTTGGTCCAGCAAAAGTATAAGTCATTTTGGCTTCTTGTTTGCCATCAACCTCAATATAAAAGAGACCTTTTTTTCCGTCCTCTTGATGTTTTATGTCCATATTATAATTCTTTTTGAAAGTGCGCGACAGCTTCCTTTAATTTGGCATCTAAATCCTTATTTGTGATTTTTCCACTAGTAAAGTTATCGTTGAACTGGGGCAAAGAAAACTCGGCTGCTATTTTAGCATCGTGTCTTGGAAACCGTTCTTTTGCCATTGCCAAAACAGAAGCGCCTCCTCTACCTCCTGGCGCTGTTGCCATCAACAACAATGGCTTTTCCAAAAAAAACTTCTGTTCCAATCTTGACAGCCAATCAAACAGGTTTTTGAAAACTGATGAATAAGCGCCATTGTTTTCTGCCAAGGAAATCACGATTCCATCGCTCGCTTTAATATGATTAAAGAACTTTTTTGTATTCTCAGGAATTCCTTTTTCAGCTTCCAAATCCTTACTATAGATTGGCAATTCAAAATCATTCAAATCTAGAACAGTCACCTTGGAATCCTCAACCAAACTTGATGCATAAGTTGCCAACTGTTTATTTATTGAATCCGAACTGTTACTTCCTGCAAATGCTAATATGTTTTTCATGCTTTCCAATTAATTATTCAAAAATACAATTTTATATTTTATTTTCCAAGGAATATATTTCCATGTAATATGTTTTAACAAATTATTAATATATGAGTCCTATCGCTTTTTCTATAACTTTTAAAGTTTGTATTTTAGCATCAAACAAAAAATAAGCAATGGACCTTAACTTCAACAAAAACGAAGACCATAATAAATTACTCCTCTCCGATTTGCGCCAACGTCTAGCAATAGTCAAACAAGGTGGTGGGCAGAAAAGCATAGATAAGGAGCATGAAAAAGGTAAAATGACCGCAAGGGAGCGCGTCAATTATCTTTTGGATCCAAAATCAAAAGTTATAGAAATTGGAGCCTTTGCTGGCGAAGATATGTATAAAGAGCATGGCGGCTGCCCATCGGGCGGTGTAGTGGTCAAAATCGGATATGTCAAAGGGAAACAGTGCATGGTGGTAGCCAATGACGCAACTGTAAAAGCTGGAGCATGGTTTCCAATCACATGTAAAAAGAATCTTCGGGCACAAGAGATTGCTATGGAAAATCGATTACCAATCATTTATTTAGTGGATTCGGCAGGTGTGTATTTGCCAATGCAGGACGACATTTTTCCGGATAAGGAACATTTTGGCCGCATTTTCCGCAATAACGCGATTATGAGCAGTATGGGTATTACACAAATCGCTGCCGTGATGGGAAGTTGTGTTGCTGGAGGTGCATATTTACCAATCATGAGTGACGAAGCTTTGATTGTGGATAAAACAGGAAGTATTTTTTTGGCAGGAAGTTATTTGGTAAAAGCCGCAATTGGCGAAACCATTGATAATGAAACATTGGGAGGTGCAACAACACATTGTGAAATCTCCGGCGTAACGGATTATAAGGCCAAAGATGATAAAGATGCACTTGATACAATAAAAAATATTATTGATAAGATTGGAGACTATGATAAAGCTGGTTTTAATAGATCCAAGTCAATTAAACCTAAAGAAAATCCAGAAGATATTTACGGTATTATTCCAAGAAGTCGCACGGACCAATATGATATGTATGAAATCCTTAAGCGCTTGGTGGATAATTCAGAATTTGATGAATATAAAGCTGGTTATGGCAAAACCATTATCACTGCGTATGCCAGAATTGATGGTTGGGCAGTTGGGATTGTCGCCAATCAGCGTCAATTGGTCAAAAACAAACAAGGAGAAATGCAATTTGGTGGTGTCATTTATAACGATAGCGCTGATAAGGCGACACGTTTTATTTCCAATTGCAACCAGAAAAAAATTCCATTGGTGTTTTTACAGGATGTCACAGGGTTTATGGTGGGAAGCAAAAGTGAACACGGTGGCATTATAAAAGATGGCGCTAAAATGGTCAATGCTGTCAGTAATTCTGTGGTTCCTAAGTTCACTATTATTCTTGGAAACAGTTATGGAGCAGGAAATTATGCCATGTGTGGAAAAGCCTACGATCCTCGATTGATTGTAGCTTGGCCAAGTGCCGAATTGGCGGTGATGAGTGGAAACTCTGCCGCAAAAGTATTGCTTCAAATAGAAACTGCTTCACTTAAAAAGAAAGGCGAAACCATTACTAAAGAACAAGAGGATGAACTCTTCAATAAAATAAAAGATCGATATGATGCACAGGTATCTCCATATTACGCTGCTGCACGCATCTGGACAGATGCTATCATCGATCCGCTAGATACAAGGACTTGGATAAGTATGGGCATTGAAGCAGCCAACCACGCTCCAATTGAGAGGAAGTTTAATTTAGGGATTTTACAGGTATAAGTTTAGATTTTTTTTGTATCTTAATGGTTGATATCCAACACTTTTAACCATGGGAACCATAAAATCGCTGAATAAATGGGCCAATGCCCATACATACTACCCTTTAGATCTTTTAAGATTTGCATTGGGGGTATTCTTGTTTATGAAAGGCATGTTTTTTTTAAATAATATGCAGTCATTAATTCAATTGTTCGAACCAATAAAAGATATTCCGGGCGGCATGATTTGGCTCCACCTTGTTCTACCTGCCCATTTTATAGGTGGTATTTTGATTGCTTTCGGATTATTGACCCGCTGGGCCATCATTACCCAGATTCCAATCTTATTAGGTGCTGTTTTAATCAATTTATTGGGCGAATTTCATACAATCGATTTTTTATTGGCAACAATTACCCTTTTTGTCTGTATTTTTTTTCTGTTCTATGGATCAGGAAAACACTCAGCGGATTATTATTTTAAGATGCAACAATAAATAAAAAAAGAGCGCTTTTTCTTTCGCTCTTTCTAATCATTTATTGTTTACAAACTTACAATCAAGTTAAGAGTATCTTTCCTCTTGATTTTACCTGTTGTAGTCATTATAAACTTTCTCACAGCGTACACTTTTTTAGGAATCTCAAATTTCTCCAATCCATCAAAAATAGAAGCATCCAAAGTGTCGGAATCACTTTCCAGAATCAAGATTAATTTCTCTCCTAAATTCTTATCAGGTATTGAAGTAATAAAAAACTGATTTCTTATTTTCCCCTTTAACTTTTCCTCTATCTGTTCTGGAAACAATTTCACACCACCTGAATTGATGATATTATCAATTCGTCCCAACCATTCGAATTCGGTTGTAGAATGAAGTTTTACCAAATCGTTGGTGATTATTTTTCCTTTTGCAACCTTTGGGGCAACGATTACCAGACAGCCTCGTTCATCCTGGGAAATGGTCACTTTAGGCAACACTTTAAAATAATTCTCTCTCAACTTATTATTCAAAGGTTTTAAAGCAATATGCGTGGCGGTTTCTGTCATACCATAGGTTGCATAGACTTTAGCCTTTATGGACTGTGTCAGATCAATTAGATGTTTAGATACCGAAGATCCTCCTACAATTATGATTTTCACATTATGGAGATACGTCAAAGTTGATTGCAGTTGCATTGGCAACATGGCAGTAAAATGATACAATTTATCATAATCGAAAATCGGCTGTGAGGTAGGCTCCACCAAATCCATTTCCAAACCCAAAATCATGGCACGTACCAACATCATTTTACCAGCGATGAAATTAGATGGCAAGCAATGCAATGCAGAGTTTCCCGGTTTTAATTTTAAAAAATTCCCGGTAGCAATGCTGGAATTTACCATTGCTTGTTTTTGCAATTGAATGATTTTTGGAACTCCCGTAGAACCAGAGGTCATGACATTGATATAATTTTTTTCATCAATCCAATCGAGCAGGAAATTACCAGTAATTTTTTCGTAGGGCTCACCTTCTTTTATCAAACTATAAGCAACTTCCTTAAGTTCTCCATGGTCATAATTATTTCCATTAAGCTTGAATTTTAAATGTATTTTATCGTAGGATGGAGTTTTCACAAGCGTTCATCTAAAATGTTATCATTTTCTATTGGCGGTTCAGTGACCTTTCCAATCAATTTTTCTTTCCAATTGTTCCATTTATATACTTTTGAAAAAATGAACAATAAAATTGGGAACAACACTAGCACGGGGACAAAAACATCAGCAACGCCAGCAGTAGTTGGGTCTGAAGTGTCTTTTAAAATGGAATGAGTTTGAAAAGCGGTCCAATCGGCAGTGACCAAAAGTGCCGTAAAAAGATTATTGGCCGCATGAAAACCCAGTGCCAATTCGATGCCTTCATCCATTAAAGTCATGATTCCCAAAAAGAGTCCTGTGCCTATATAATAGACCATGATTATGGGGCCCAACTTGTCGACTTCTGGATTGGCAATGTGCAGACTTCCAAAAATCAATGATGTTATGATCAATGGCAACCATTTGTTCTTTGCAATAACACCAATGCCTTGCATCAAATAACCCCTAAACAAATATTCTTCAAAACTGGTTTGCAATGGCACTAAAATTATGGCAATGACGCATAAAATGATGAAAGGTTGCATTTTGAAATTCCAAACATAATCCTCTGGTGTCATGTAATAATCCAAAATCACTAAACTTGATGAGATGATGCCCCAAAAAATAAAGGCAAACCAAACCCGTTTCCAATCTATTTTAGGTCTAGCAGTCGTCAATGAGGTAATGGTTTGTTTGTGCAAATATTTTACGGCCACGAATAAAAACACCAATCCACCAACCATTGGAAGCAATATGAAAACCAAATTTAGGTTTGACTCAAACAAGGTCAGTAGATAATTGGTATCATCCATTCTGGACATATCCAAAGTTCCTTCTGCCGTTTTCATTGCAATCGCAATGAGATGTGGCATCGAGAAAAGAAAGACGCCTCCTATGGCGATTACGACTCCTATAATATAACGCCACCATTCGTGCAATCCTTTAAATGCTTGAGCTATAAACATATTTTTTTATAAATTAAAATTCCAACTGATGGATTTATCATACCGCAATGTACCATTTTTTACTTTTAATGGGGACGAAAAATTATTTGTAAACAGAGAGCCGGTTCCTAAACCTTGAAATACGTCATTCTGCAATGTGTAAGTCCATTGGGCAATGGCGTTGAGACCTACATTGCTTTCCAAAGCACTCGTTATCCACCAACTGATTTGGTTTTCTTCTGCCAATTCAATCCATTCAATGCTTCCTCCAAATCCTCCGATAAAACTGGGTTTTAGAATGATGTACTGAGGTTTTATGGTTAAAAGCAATTCAACTTTTTGTTGAATTTCAAAAATCCCGATCAATTCTTCATCCAAAGCTATCGGTAAAGCTGTTTGTTCACAAAGCTTTGCCATTTCCTGCCATTGTCCAGATTTTATGGGCTGCTCAATAGAATGCAAATCAAATTCAGAGAGTGCTTTTAGTCTTTCAAGTGCTTCTTCTGGAGAAAATGCGCCGTTGGCATCGACGCGCAATTCGATATCCTTCGAAGTAAATTCATCTCTAATGGATTTTAAAAGCTTCAATTCGGATTGAAAATCGATGGCTCCAATTTTTAGTTTTATACATTTAAAACCACTGCTAACTTTCTCCGTGATTTGTTCTTTCATGAAATCTGCAGAACCCATCCAAATTAAACCATTGATTGGTATGTGATCGTGGCCTTTTGTAAATTCTGAAGGGAACAATTCGAATTCAGTGTCACTTTTTAATGATTTGAAGGCCATTTCCAAACCAAATTGGATGCTTGGGAATTCCTTTAACTTATGGATAAGCAGCTCCAGGCCCAATCGTATGTTTTGGCAGGTCCAACGCAAAGTGGCTTCATAATCTGGTCGGTCGTCAATGGATAGGCCTCTTAAGATACCACATTCTCCTACGCCTTTTTTATCGCCATTATCTATAATAATAAACCAAGTCTCCTTCGTTTTTAAGATACCACGAGATGTCCCACTCGGTTGTTTAAAATTGAGAATATGTTTGTGGTAAGTCGCAATCATGATCACAAAAATACACATAAAAAAAAGCTGATGTTTTATAAAAACACCAACTTATTTTAGTTCTTCTCAATAGAAAGTAAGTTTATTTAATTTAAAAAATCTACTTTTCCTGTTCCCATATCGTAAACAGCCGCCACAATTTTAATCTTTCCTT
>JBGTDZ010000266.1:0-7417 GCA_041748055.1 Aquaticitalea sp. | reverse complement strand
GACTTCCCTTCCAACTGCTCGAATCGAAATATTTCTCGTGATGGTAACTGCTAAAAATGTTCACCATCGGATAAAAGCCATAAAAATAAATGAATGGTGTAGCAATGACACTAATGATAAAAGTGAGCCATTTTCGTTTGTCAATCGTATTGACGAACAGAAAAACCAGAACAAAAACAATGAGTAAAAAAATGACAAGGGTTACAGAAGGGATCATCTTACGTTTTTTGGATGTTTAATTTTGATAATACAATGAAAAATATAGTAATACTGATAAAATACAAAAGGTCCCGCGTATCCAAAACCCCTCGGCTCATGCTGCTAAAATGTGATTCCATCCCAAGTTTTTCAAGATAAAGGGAATTTCCGAGGATCTTGTAATTGGAAAGTCCTTCAAAACCAAAGTAGAAGAAGAAACAAATGAATACTGCGATGATAAAAGCAACGATTTGATTATCTGACAAGGTTGACGCAAAAACTCCAATGGCCGTGTATGAGCTTGCCAAAAACAGCAAACCGACATAAGAACCAAGAATGCTACCCACATCAAGATTTCCCTCGATAGTGCCCAATTTTGAAATGGTAAACACATAAAGAAGTGTTGGCAAAAGCGCTATAACAATCAGAATAAAAGCCCCAAAATATTTTCCCAACACAATCTGTAAATGGGAGATGGGCTTGGTGAGTAATAATTCCAAAGTGCCTTGTTTTTTTTCATCCGAAAAACTACGCATGGTCACAGCTGGAATCAAGAATATCAAAATCCAAGGCGATATTAAAAAGAAAGCCGACATGTCAGCAAAACCATTATCAAGAATATTGAAATCACCTTTAAACAACCAAAGAAACAATCCATTCAACAACAAAAACACTGCAATTACCAAGTAGCCAATTGGGGAAGCGAAGAAGGAGTTGATTTCTTTTTTTAAAATGGCAAACATTTTTTCTTATTAAAGATTAATGATGGTTGATTAACGAATTCTCTACAGATGCTCGAATTATTTTACTTTTTATTGAACAATATCCACTAAAAATTCCCTACTTGAGACTATGAATTTTATCCACGCTCCAAGCTTCTGGCCTGGCATTGAACAATACCTTGGTTTCTGCCCAAACTTCTTTGAACAAATCTGAGTGTTTGTAATTCTCTAAATCCGATTCCTTGGCCCAAAAACTATAAGTAAAAAACACATTGGTATTTTCTTTATCCCTGTACAGTTCCAAAAATTCACATCCTTGAAAATTCCGAATGTGATTTTTGTTGGCTTCAAAATTAGCAAGAAACATTTCAATTTTTGAAGGATCAAAACTCATTTTTACAATTCTTACGAACATTCGATTCTTATATTTTCAAATTCAAAATACCTCAGTTTGACGTTAGATAATATGGCCATCTGTCATCAGTTGTCCTCCGAAATATTACTTCACGAAATTAACAGTCACGGTATCACGCATCTGCAATCCCATTAAGGTTGAGGCACTTCCTACTGTTGCGTTGTCACTTTTATATATTGCAATTTCGAGATATTTGGACGAATTGAACAATACCAAACCCCGTCCCTCGTCGCTTCTGTTTTCAATGGGTATGTCAAAGTTAACAATATCGCTATATTTGGTATGGATCTCTTTAAACTTATAATTTCTCGCAGAAATTTCATACTGTCGACCTTTCTGTATCGATTCAAAAAACTTCCGTTTGATATTCGTCACCACATTCCCATAATTATCTATATAAATGACACTGCCTATGATTTGGGTTTGGTCGTCATTCACAAAGGGTAACATGTTCTTTATCGGTTTAATGCTGTCTATCACTTTCCCGATGACTTCCAGGGTGCCACCTCTGGCAATGTGGCAAGCCACTTTCGCAAACACATCAAGTACCGGAAAATTGGATTCTACCTTGTCATGGATATTGATTTCAACAATTTTGTCGGCGGCAATCTCTGCACAAATCATGCTCATGATGCCATTGTTCGCACAAATAAAATAATGATCGTCAAGCTTTACGGCAATATGCTTATTTTCAGGATTCAATTCGGAATCAATGCCAATAACGTGAATGGTGCCTTTCGGAAAACTGGTATATGAATTTTGAATAATGTATGCCGCTTCAAGAATATTGAATGGGGAAACAGAATGTGAGATATCAACAATTTTTAAATCTTCCAATTCGCTATAGATAGCACCTTTTATTGCACCGGCGTAGTGATCTTTTTCGCCAAAATCAGTTGTTAAGGTAATGATTGCCATGAATTGCCGAATGCCGTTTTTTTAGATTTTGATAGGTAAATTTATAAACTCCTATTGTTGAAAAATATTTGATTTTTAAATGACAGACTTCAGCGAAGTATGAATTTTTCAGTTAGATTTGTAACAATGACTGTAAAAAGATGGTCGCTAAATCATCTGCACAAAACTAATAAAACAAAATAGATAAATTAATAAATCCCATAGCTTTTGAATGAACTTATAATTGAACTGGAAGAAATCGCCCCAAAAGATTTTTTTGGCGAACAAAATGTCAATATTGAACTTCTTAAAAAATACTTTCCCAAGTTAAAAATAGTTGCAAGAGGCAACAAAATCATGGCCTATGGAGACGAAGATCTTCTCGAAGAGTTTGACCGTCGCATGGAAATGCTCACCACACATTACGGTAAATACAATAAACTTGATGAGAATACAATAGAACGGGTACTTACTAGCCAAAGCAAGGATGATTATACAACGTCCGAGCAAAGTGGCGAAGTGCTGGTACACGGTGTTGGAGGCAAGATCATCAAGGCCCAAACCCTCAACCAAAGACGATTGGTAGAAAGTATGCGCCAAAATGATATGGTATTTGCAATAGGGCCAGCAGGTACGGGAAAAACCTATACAGGTGTAGCTTTAGCAGTAAAGGCATTGAAAAATAAGGAAGTCAAACGGATTATTTTAACGAGACCTGCGGTTGAAGCAGGTGAGAACCTTGGTTTCCTTCCAGGAGATTTAAAGGAAAAATTGGATCCATATATGCAGCCTTTATATGATGCGCTTCGTGACATGATTCCAGCAGAAAAATTGGCCTTATTCCTGGAAAATGGAACGATTCAAATTGCACCACTGGCATTTATGCGTGGTCGGACGCTTGATAATGCTTTTGTGATTTTGGATGAAGGCCAGAACACAACCCACAACCAAATGAAGATGTTCTTGACGAGGATGGGAAAAAATGCAAAGTTTTTGTTAACTGGAGATCCAGGACAAGTGGATTTGCCACGTCGCACCATTTCAGGATTGAAAGAAGCCTTATTGATATTGAAAAATGTGGAAGGTGTTGGCATCATTATGTTGGATGAAAAGGATGTCCTTCGCCATAAGTTGGTGAGAAAGATTATTGAGGCCTACAAGGGCATTGAAAATCGGGAATAATCGGAGGATGTCAGTTCACTTTTCAACTGGACTGACAGTTGCTGAAAGTTTGTCATATCAAGTAAGAATGTCAAAATCAGTAATTTGAATTATTATAAACAGGGGATTCATATTTAATTTGACTGTGGCACAAACTTTGTCCTGAGGCTAACTCAAAACAATCAAAAATATTTAAAGAAATGAAAAAAGTTATTTTATTATTCGCGTTGTTCTCCGTAGGGACCACATTCGCGCAAGATATTTCAGTGGATGATATTAATTCCAGAAATTCTTGGTTGAAAATTGGATTAAATTCAGGAATACCTGTTGGTGATGCTGATGATTTTTCATCTTTTACCTTGGGATTGGATTTAAAAGGTCAATTTTTGGTAAATCCAAATTTTGGAATTGGTTTAGCCACAGGTTATACTCATTTTTTTGCAAAAGATGATGGCGAAGATTTTGGAGTTATACCAGCCGCAGCTTTTGCCAGATATTATTTTCAAGAAAAAGGTTTATTTATCGGTACTGATTTCGGTTATGGATTCTTAACTGGTATTGATAATGCTGAAGGAGGACTTTATTTAAATCCTCAAATTGGTTATCACAATCAAAATTGGAATTTCTTTGCCTACTATCAAAACACATTTGCTGAGAGTGATACTGACCTTCAGGTAGTTGGTATTGGAGCAACTTACAATGTGAGATTTTAAGATTCCAAAACAACATTTATAAAGAGAGCAGGTTTTACTGCTCTTTTTTTTTGAAAAATAAATCACAATAGCTTTACTTTTGTAAAATAAAAAATGCTTAAATCACTTTAAAAATGGACGCCATCACCAACACAGATTTCAATTTCCCAAATCAAAAAAGCATCTATAAAGGAAAAGTAAGGGAAGTCTATAATATCAATGACGATTTGCTTGTGATGGTAGCTACCGATCGATTGAGTGCTTTTGACGTTGTGATGCCAAAGGGAATTCCCTACAAAGGACAAATCTTGAATCAGATTGCGACAAAATTCATGAAACAAACTGAAGATTTGGTTCCCAATTGGCTGATGGCTGTCCCCGACCCAAATGTTGCTGTTGGACACTTATGCGAACCTTTTAAAGTTGAAATGGTGATTCGCGGCTATTTGTCAGGACATGCTGCAAGAGAATATAAGGCAGGAAAGCGTCAGTTATGTGGCGTTACAATGCCCGAGGGAATGAAGGAAAATGATAAGTTCTCAAATCCGATTATAACTCCAGCCACAAAAGCTGCAATGGGGGATCATGATGAGGATATTTCCCGCGAAGCGATTTTGGAACGGGGGATTGTTTCAAAAGAAGATTATGAAATTCTGGAAGATTACACACGGAAACTATTTCAAAGAGGCACTGAAATAGCAGCAAACCGCGGTTTGATTTTGGTAGATACAAAGTATGAATTTGGTAAAACAAAGGATGGTAAAATTGTATTGATTGATGAAATCCATACGCCAGATTCTTCCCGCTACTTTTATTCTGATGGCTATCAGGAATGCCAAGATAAGGGAGAACCACAAAAGCAGTTGTCTAAGGAGTTTGTGAGACAATGGTTGATTTCGAATGACTTTCAGGGGTTGAAAGGTCAAAAAGTACCAGTGATGTCTGATGAATATGTTGAAACTGTCAGTGAGCGATACATAGAACTTTATGAGAACATCATGGGAGAACCTTTTATAAAGGCTGACGTTTCTAACATTCAGGAGCGAATAAAAACAAATGTAGAAAATTTCTTGGCCAATAATAATTAGATATCATCAGATTCATCGTCCAACGCCATTTCATCATTTTTTCTACCGATAATCAAATGCCATAACCTACGTAGTTTGTTATAAATAAAAACATTGGTTTTGCCAATGTTCAATACAATCAAACAAACAATAAAAATAAAAGCAATTGCTCCAAACACTGCTTCCCAAGGTTCCAGGGATTTATACCAAAAAAACTTGAGTCCTATACCTGTAAAACTTCCATAGATGATAATGAAATGGACCACGTAGATGTTCAATGTCTTTTCACCGATTTTAGTAACAATGGATTGTTTCATAAAGCGTTCCAGCATATAGAAAGTTCCGAAATAAACCAATACATTTCCAAGTCTTAAGAATAAATAATTGAAATTTGCTACTCTTTCAAATATTTCAAAATCAGTGATATAATATATTTGATGTAAAGCATAAGTTGAAAACCACAATAAAAGAGTTCCTATAGAGAAGAAAGCAATCACGGTTATTTGTTTAAACCGTTTGGATTGTGAACTTT
Source organism: Aquaticitalea sp. (assembly GCA_041748055.1). Lineage (GTDB taxonomy): Bacteria > Bacteroidota > Bacteroidia > Flavobacteriales > Flavobacteriaceae > JBPOFM01. Next base: position 1,733 of record JBGTDZ010000266.1, on the reverse strand, counting down.
TAAAAAAAATAGTGGCGAGAAATCCACCAAACGCAACATATCCGAACCAGGGGATAATTGTAAAAACTGAACCGTTGGCCTTTGATAGATAATTGGAAACAACCAAAGGTAAGTTGTCCAGTCTCAAATCGCGATACAGAGGTTCGCACACAAATATGATGCATCCTAATGTAAAGAGCACAACCGATAGCGCATAACTGTTCTTTCTACAAATGTAATATAGGCCAATAATGAATAGCAGCGAAAGTCCAATACATTGTAAAACATCCACGACCAAAAAATAGGTATCAAATTGGCCGTCTAACCATGAAAAAAATGGAATACGAAGTGCATAACCAATTAAGAGAAGCATTAAGCCCCTGGACACTCCTTTTTTAATACGTATACTGTCATCTCCTTTTTGATTGGCCTTTAAAAGCAAGTACAAAAAAACCAATCCAGAAATAGTAAAAAACACGGGTGCGGTTATACCTCTAAAATAAGACCAAATTGTATAGGCGCGATAGGAGTCATCTCTATAAAGTGGGTTGAGCAATGTATCGATAAAATGCCCTTGTAGCATCATCAATATGGCGAATGCTCTTACGGCATCTAGAAAATATAATCTTGTGGATTTAGAGTTCAATAATGGATGTTGTAAATGTAAATATAATGTTAAAATCCAAAATTAATAACTTTTACATTCAATACTTATTTTTTGATAAACAATCTTAAAAATTGTAATCTGAAAACAATATCTTTAGTCTTTAAACCCACCAAATGACAGAAAACCTTGAATTTATTTTTGAACGTTTTTCAACGTATGCATGGGGTTTGCCATTGTTGATTTTGCTGATTGGTGGCGGGACGTATCTTCTGATTCTCTCGCAGTTTTTGCCCTTTCGCTTTATTGGTCACGCAATTCAGGTATTGAGAGGAAATTATAATGACCCAAATGATCCTGGTGAAATTAGTCATTTTCAGGCATTGATGACGGCATTGTCTTCCACCATTGGAATGGGTAATATTGCAGGAGTTGCAGTAGCAATCAATATTGGAGGTCCAGGAGCCATGTTTTGGATGTGGGTAAGCGCCATTGTTGGGATGTCCACAAAGTTCTTTACTTGCACATTGGCAATTTTATATCGTGGGAAGGACAGTAATGGCGACATTCAAGGTGGGCCAATGTATTTCATAATTGAAGGACTTGGAAAGTCATGGAAACCCTTGGCTGTTTTTTTTAGTATAGCTGGACTTATCGGTGCTTTGCCAGTGTTTAATGTGAACCAGTTGACACAGGCTATCAATTTTATTGTATTACAGCCCAGCGGAATTCCAGTTACAGATTGGACCAATCTTTTTATTGGGATTGTTCTTGTTTTAATTACTGCTACCGTCATTCTCGGCGGTTTGAATCGCATCAGCAAAACTGCTGAGAAATTGGTCCCAGCAATGGTAATCCTATATTTTATCTTGGTAATGATTATTCTAGGTATTTATATTGAAGAAGTGCCCAGATATTTATTATTGATGTTTACGGATGCTTTTGATGCCGACTTTTATAAAGGCGATGAATTCATGGGAGGTGTACTTGGAGGATTGATTTTGTTGGGTATCCGGCGTGGTGCATTTTCAAATGAAGCAGGTATAGGTACAGCACCAATGGCGCATGGAGCTTCAAAAACCAATGAACCTGTTCGTGAAGGTTTGGTGGCCATGTTGGGTCCTGCAATCGATACCTTGGTCGTTTGCAC
>JBGTDZ010000265.1:0-6939 GCA_041748055.1 Aquaticitalea sp. | reverse complement strand
GCGATTTTTTGGTCGTGTGTACTAATGTATTGACTGGCTTCCATTGAGTCGGTTCCTACCAAAAATAATCCCAATGCTTGTTTTCCCAGTACTTTAATATCTGTTCGTTTTATAGGTTGTGTATAGCCTTGTTCCGCCATTAGCTTGGCATAGGATTTTGCAGTTGCCAATTGTCTATCCTTATTGACCACGATCACATCTTTTCCTTTTTGAAGTATTCCCAGATCAAAAGCTTCATAGGCTGAGGTTGAAACTTTTGCCATTGCAATCGATAAAAAGTATTCTCTCAATCTATTTAATTCCACATCGCCTTCTTGGAAGGTGTCTTGAGCCCGAAGCGCCATCTCCTTGGAACCGCCTCCACCAGGAATAACGCCTACTCCAAACTCTACGAGTCCAATGTAGGTTTCCGCGGCAGCAACTACTTTATCAGCATGCATTGATAATTCACAACCGCCACCAAGAGCCATGCCATGAGGCGCTGCAATAGTTGGAATTGCCGAATAACGCATACGCATCATTGTATCCTGAAAATATTTGATAGCGGCATTAAGTTCGTCATATTCTTGCTCTGCGGCCATCATGAAAATCATTCCGATGTTGGCCCCAACAGAGAAATTTGCAGCTTGGTTACCAACTACCAAACCTTGAAAATCTTTCTCTGCCAAATCAATTGCTTTATTGATTCCTGCAAGAACGTCCCCACCAATGGTATTCATTTTGGATTGAAACTCGACATTTAGAATTCCATCACCTAAATCCTCAACAACCACACCAGAATTTTTCCAAACTTCATTGGATTTTCTGATATTGTCCAAGATGATAAACGCATCCTGTCCAGGAACTTTTTTCTGTGATTTTGAAGGAATATCATAAAAATAGGAATTGCCTTCTTTGACCGTGTAAAATGATTTGGTGCCAGAAGATAACATTTCATTGACCCATGCTGCAGGATCTATACCTACGTTTTTCATTAGCTCAATGCCTTTTTCAACTCCAATTGCATCCCAGATTTGGAATGGGCCATGTTCCCAGCCAAAACCAGCTTTCATGGCATCATCAATTTTATATAATTCGTCGGTTATTTCAGGAATTCTGTTGGAAACGTAGGCAAATAATGACGCAAAACTTTTTCGGTAGAATTCGCCAGCTTTATCTTTGCCAGAAACCAAAACTTTAAATCTATCAACGACTTTGTCGATGGTTTTTGTCAATTCCAAAGTTGCAAAACTTGCTCTTTTGGCATCACGATATTCAAGGGTATTTAAATCTAAAGAGAGAATGTCCTTACCTTCTTTTTTGTAAAAGCCTTGTCCAGTTTTACTTCCGTACCATTTATTTTCTACCATTGTGGAAATAAAAGGAGGCAATTTGAATTGCTCATGACGTTCGTCTTTAGGGCAATTTTCATAAATCCCGTTTGCAACATGAACCAAAGTATCCAACCCAACTACATCAACTGTTCTAAATGTTGCCGATTTTGGACGTCCAATCACGGGGCCAGTCAATTTATCGACTTCTTCAATTGTCAGGTCCATCTCTTTAACAGCATGAAATAGACTCATAATGCTAAAAATCCCAATTCTATTTCCGATAAACGCTGGTGTATCTTTGGCAATAACAGAAGTTTTGCCTAGGAATTTTTCTCCATACAGATTCAAGAAATCCAAAACTTCTTGTGAGGTTTTTGGTCCAGGGATGATTTCAAACAACTTTAAATAACGTGCAGGATTGAAAAAATGCGTTCCGCAGAAATGCTTTTGAAAATCCTCGCTTCGGCCTTCGCTCATAAAGTGAATGGGAATGCCGGATGTATTGGATGTAATCAATGTGCCAGGAGTCCTATGTTTTTCTAGAGTTTCGAAGACCTGTTTTTTAATATCAAGTCTTTCAACTACTACTTCCATAATCCAATCGACGTGCTTCACTTTTACAATATCATCTTCAAGGTTTCCGGTAGTGATTCGACTGGCAAAAGATTGATGATAAATTGGAGAGGGTTTTGACTTTAACGATGTGGTGAGGGAATCATTCACAATTCGGTTTCTTACCACCTTATCTTGTAAAGTTAATCCTTTGGCTTTTTCTGCATCGGTCAATTCTCGGGGAACAATGTCTAGCAGAAGCACGTCAACACCAATGTTGGCGAAATGACATGCAATACCGCTTCCCATAATCCCGGAACCAATAATGGCTATTTTCTTTATTCTGCGTGTACTCATATTAATGGATAGTATGTTCTTTTTGATTGTAAATGGTTTTGTTGGAAATCATGTTGTTGATGACTTCAGCAACTTCATAAAAATGCTCGAGTTGTTCCTTCGAAACACTTTTTTTAATCGTTTCATTGAAGGTCAGTACCTTTTCCCTTGAATAGGTACGTTTTTCCCTTCCAAAGTCCGTTAGAAAAATGAGTACACCCCGACCATCTTCAGGATTAGGGCGACGTTCAATTAGGCCACGTGCTTCCATCATTTTTAATGTTCTGGATAAACTTGTCGCTTCCATTCCCATTTTGGGACCAAGGGATGTGGAGGGTGTTCCTTTTTCTGGATCGATACTCAATAAAGCAAAACCTGTGGCCATTGTGCTATCAAATTTTGAAGCTTCTTCGTTATACATTTTTGTAACGGTTAACCAAGTGGTCCTTAGGACGTAGTCGATGGTTTTGTCTTTCATTGTATAGTTTTGGTAAAATCAAATATACAAAAATATATTATGCGTGCATAATATATTTTAAAAAAGTTACAAAAAATCAATTAAAAAAACCACCTCAAATAAGGTGGTTTAAAGTGTCATATACGAATTGGTTTTATCCTAATTTGCCATTAACAGCTCCAATGATGGCTCCGATTATAGCAGTCATTACGATTCCAATGCCGACATCCAATGCGGCCATTTGCAATGTTGCTTCGGAATTCAAAGCCATACCGAAAAAATTATAATATAGGGCGGTCATTAGACCAAGAATGGCTCCTGCTTTTGCACCTGTCACTGCAGTAGTTATTTGTGCCCATTTAGTATAAATATAGGCTAAAAATAATCCAAATGTAATACAACCCAAAAAGATAAAAAGCATTGCATTAGTGCTTTCCTCCGGTTGCGGAAAAACATCCTTAAAAATAATTCCGTAAAAAAGCCAGCCCAGTAAGAAATCAGCGATTCCTCCACTAAGACCAGCCACCAAAAAATTTTTTGTTTTCATGTGGTCTGATTTATTAGTTAGTAAGGTTAAATGTATTAAAAAATTGAGAATTAAATAGATTAAAGATTTAAAAAATAAGAATACATCATATTTAATAGTCTTTTATTATTGAATAATAAATTTGGAAGTTGTGATTTACTAATGAAAAAATTAAAGATTATAAATTTTGTTGTATAGTTTTTGATACATCTGTTTTATGACATCGCGCTTCATCTTCATGGTAGGTGTCAATTGACCACCATCAACACTCCAAACCTCTGGCGTGAGTTCGAAAAGTTTAATTTGTTCCCAATGTCCAAATTTTTTGTTACAGATATCCACTTCTTTTTGGATGCGGTCGTAAACTTCTTTGGAATTGGCAATATCATTATTCGAAGTTCCTATGCTTTTCTTTTTTCGTTGAATCCATTCTTTAATGAAGTCAAAATTTGGTTGGATCAAGGCAGCAGGCATTTTTTCACCTTCTCCAACTACCATTACCTGTTCTATGAACCGTGATTGTTTCAATTCATTCTCTAGAAGTGTAGGAATAATGTATTTGCCTCCAGAGGTCTTGAACATTTCCTTTTTGCGCCCTGTAATTTTCAAGAAACCGTCAATATCAATTTCGCCTTTATCTCCAGTATGGAAATAATCTCCGGTCATTACTTCAGCAGTCTTGATTGGGTCTTTATAATATCCAAGCATCACGTTGGGACCTTTGATTAAGATTTCACCATCTTCTGCAATTTTCACCTCCACGTCGGCAATCGGCCTACCAACAGTTCCTACTCTATAATGGAGGTCTTTATACATTCCGACGGAAACGACTGGAGAGGTTTCGGTAAGTCCATAACCCTCCATTACTTGCATTCCCGCAGCACCAAAAATCCTTGATAATCTTGGTTGCAGAGCGGCACTACCAGAAACCATTGTTGTCAGTTCGCCACCAAGGGCGGCTTTCCATTTGCTGAAAATGAGTTTTCTGGCAATTCCCAATTGAAATTCATACCACCAACCATTTGCGCCATACGGTTCCCATTTTTCCCCAAGACTGACAGCCCAGAAAAATAGATTTTTTTTAACTCCAGAGAGTTCTAACGCTTTAGTATAAATCTTATCATATATCTTCTCAAGTAATCGGGGCACGACACTCATAAGGTTGGGTTTAATTTCCTTGGCGTTGTCGGCTATTTTATCAAGTCCTTCAGCATAATAAATACTAACGCCGGCATACTGATAGACATAAATGAGGACGCGTTCAAAAATATGGCAAATTGGAAGAAAGCTCAAAATACGGGTTTCACCTTCAATTAACGGTAATCTTGCTATACTTGCTAGTGAATTGCTTGTGATGTTCCAATGCGATAACATAACACCTTTGGGCTTTCCTGTGGTTCCCGATGTATAGATGATGGTCGCCAAATCTTCAGGCTTTACATCTTTTTTTCTATCCTCGACGGTTTGCTGGTTGCTTTGGTCATAGCCTATTTCAAACAATTCAGAATAATGCTTGCAACCTTTTATTTGGTCGAAGGAATAAACCTCTTTTACTTTGGTTTTATCCTTGATGGCATTCACTTTATCAAGAACTTGTTTATCTGACACAAAACAAAAAACCGACTCGCTGTGATTCAAAACATATTCATAATCTTCTGCCGAAATGGTAGGATAAATAGGTATATTTTGTGCTCCAACTTGTAGGATTCCAATATCCATAAAATTCCATTCTGTTCGGTTTGTGGTGGAAATAACGGCGATCTTATCGTTTTTTTGAACTCCCATTCGCAACAAAGCACGACTGATGACATTGGCTTTATCAATATATTCTTGGGTTGACGTTTTTACCCAATTGCCTTTGTATTTCGTGACTAAAGCAGTATCATTTGGTTTGTGTTTTAATTGATAATAAGGAAAATCAAAAAGTCTGGTAACGTCTGTCATTTTCTGTGAGGTTGTAGTAATGCAAATTAGGGAAATATTGGGGATTTTCAAATATCCCGAAGAAAAAAGGAGCTTTTGTTTAAAAAGCTCCTTTATAAATAAATAATATTGTAAATTTTTAACGATTTTCTAACCACTTCCGCGCATTTTCAAATGCTTCTAACCAAGGCGAAACTTCGTCGTTTCTATCTTTTGGATAGTTAGCCCAGTTCCATGGAAATGTAGATCGTTCAATATGTGGCATGGTTATTAAATGACGACCCGTGGCGTCGCACATCATTGCTGCATTGAAATCCGAACCATTTGGATTTGCAGGATAACTTTCATACCCATATTTAGCGACAATGCTATATTTGTCTTCTGTAAGCGGAAGTTTAAACTTTCCTTCTCCATGACTGATCCAGACACCTAATGTGCTTCCTGCCAAAGATGAAAGCATTACCGAATTATTTTCTTGAATGTTCACAGATGTGAACCCACTTTCATGCTTGTGGGAATCGTTGTGGGTCAATTTTCCATGAACTTCATGTTCAGGATTTACAAGTTCTAATTCCATCCATAATTGTGCACCATTGCAGATTCCCACTGAAAGCGTATCTTCTCTTTTAAAGAAATTTTTTAATGCTGTGTTTGCCATTTCATTGTATAAAAAAGCACCAGCCCAGCCTTTTGCGGAGCCTAGTACATCTGAATTGGAAAAGCCACCCACAGCCCCGATGAATTTGATGTCTTCCAGTGTTTCGCGACCAGATATCAAATCGGTCATGTGGACGTCTTTTACATCGAAACCTGCCAAATACATGGCGTTTGCCATTTCGCGTTCAGAATTTGAGCCTTTTTCGCGCAATATTGCAGCCTTAGGAGCCTCATCCCGACCTTGCCTTAAGGGGAAGGCAAATTTTCCCGTGAAATGAGATGGAAATTTATATTTTAATGGCTGTATTTTATAGTTGTCAAATCTATCTTTTGCTAGATTGTTTGCCGTTTGTTTTTGGTCGAGAAGGAAGGATGTTTTATACCATATGTCACGCAGTCGAGAAATGGTCATGGTAAAAACTTCTGTGCCATTGATAATGCTTAAATAGTCACCTTCTACCACTTTTCCTATCTTGAAAAACTCAATGTTTGATGCTGAAAGAATGTTTTCAACCAAATTGTCTTTCGATTGGAAAACAATACCTGAATTTTCAGCAAATAACAGTTTGAATGAATCTTTTTCATTCAACGCTGTCAAATCCAATTGGGCGCCTAGATTGTTGTCTGCAAAACACATTTCTAGCAAGGTGGTAATTAATCCGCCGGAAGCGACATCGTGCCCAGCAACAATTTGGTCGTCTTTGATTAATTTTTGGATGCTATTGAAAACGGTTTTTACATAAGCTGCATCTTTAACATTGGGCGTTTGATGGCCTATTTTGTTTAGTATTTGCGCAAAGGAACTTCCTCCAAGTTTAAACTCATCTTGTGATATATTGATGTAATAGATATTCCCTGAATTTAGTTGGAAAACGGGTTCAACCACTTTCGTGATATCATTACAATTGCCTGCTGCAGATATAATTACAGTTCCAGGAGAAATAACTTCTTCATTCGGGTAATTCTGTTTCATCGACAAAGAGTCTTTGCCTGTAGGAACGTTGATTCCCAGATCTATCGAGAATTCTGAAACCGCTTTTACGGCTTCATATAAGCGTGCATCTTCTCCTTCGTTTTTGCATGGCCACATCCAATTAGCAGATAAAGACACCGATTTTAATCCTTCATTTAAAGGTGCCCAAACGATGTTAGTTAGGGCTTCAGTGATCGCATTT
>JBGTDZ010000264.1:0-5598 GCA_041748055.1 Aquaticitalea sp. | reverse complement strand
ATCCACATTTTTCTGGGAATTTCTAATGATTTTGAAGTCTTTTATATTCTTGACTTGCACTTCTTTTGGCACCTTAATTTTTGAAGCTGCAGAAGCCATGTCTCCGAAGGTAGCTGTTTTGCCACTTGTACGATGCGTCATAACGCCCGCTGTCACATCAATGTCTGAAGCTGAAACGTTCCAAGCAGTTGCTGCCGCTTCCACCAACATGTGCCTCGCGGTAGCGCCTGCCATTCGTAGTGCATTCCAGCTTTGGTTGATGGACTGACTCCCACCTGCCAATTGCCTCGTGAATATTTCTGTATTTAAAGGCGCCTGTACGACAACAACATTTTTCCAATTGACATCCAATTCCTCTGCTACAATCATTGGCATGGAGGTCTTCACGTTTTGCCCAATTTCTGGGTTTGGTGATGCTATGGTGACGGTTCCGTCAGTGGCTATTTTGATATATCCATTCATTTCGAAAACGCCTTCCAATTTTGGATTTTCCTTTGCCAAACCAGAAAACCAACTGAACTGCAACAAAAGTCCTGCACCTCCTGCTGAAGATAATTTCAGAAAAGAGCGTCTATTTAAGTGTGTTTTTACTTTTGTCATGATTACATGTCTTTTGATGCGGTTTTTATCGCACGGTTAATTCGGGTATAGGTAGCACATCGGCACAAGTTGCCGTTCATGGCGCGTCGTATCTCATCGTCCGATGGATTTGGATTTTGAGCTAATAACGATGAAGCGGTCATAATTTGTCCAGCCTGACAATAGCCACATTGTGGCACATCATGCTCAATCCACGCTTTTTGTACGGGATGGTCGCCATTTTCTGTAAGCCCTTCAATGGTCACGATTTTTTTTCCTTCCACTTCGCTGATGGGATAAGAGCAGGAGCGCGTTGCTTCGCCGTCCAGATGGATGGTACAAACACCACAATGGGCAATACCACATCCAAATTTGGTACCCAACAACCGCAGATTGTCCCTTAAAACCCATAAAACAGGGGTATCAGCATCGACATCGACTTGTTGCGATTTTCCGTTTACATTAATATTAAATAGTGCCATGCGTTTTATTTTTAATGATTATATAAGTCCATATATTATTTGGAAGGTGCATGCGCACCATTATCAAGCCACGCATACCAGACTTTTTTAAATTCTTCGTAAGATATTGGAGGTGATTCTCGATTGCCGCCCATCTGCCATCCTGCTTTTACCAAAGTATCTTCAGCGTGCTCTCGCAATGCTTGCATATCTTTATTCCCATTTTTTTTGGGATTGACCAATTGTAGCGCCAATTCGCGGGCAGATTTTCCTTGAAACACCATTTTCATATCGGCTGGGGGTAAGTGCCAACTGGGATTTCCTGGTGGTGTATGGTCCCCCGGAACGGCCTTATCTGCATGGCAGGTCGCACATTTCATAGTCGCGATGCCTCTGCCATCAGGTCCACGTTGTGGCAACATCGTATGAATTTGGCTGTTATCTCCCTGTAATGGAATGTCTCCCGATGGGTGACAATTCATACATCTTGGGTGCATCAAAACTGCATACACTTTTTCGAATGCGGCAATAGACGCGAGACTATCTTGTTTTTTAGCCATTGGCAGAGATACATACTCACCAGGGTTGTTTTTTGCTTTACAAGCAATTGCGAATACAATAATGAGGATCGTTGCGAGAGTGAGAACACCAACCTCTTTATATCTAGTGAGGAATTCAAAGTTTTTTCCCATTGCCAAAAATTTTGTTTTTAAAGATAATTAATTTAATTCAGATTTATTTGTAAAAACTAATATGAAAAATTTTATTTGACGTTTTGAAATGGTTTTAATCCGTGTATCAGATTCCCAAAGCCTCAGGATTGAAACCATTAAAATAAAAATATACTCAAGCGAGCTTGGAATGGTAACTTGAAATGAAGACTGGATTACCTTTGGTGTTCCAGCAAAGCTCCGCTTTGAAAACAAAAAGCCCAAACTTATAAATTCAAGCGAGCTTGGCGTTGTTATCTATTTGGAAACTGGATTACCTTCGGTGTTCCAGCAAAGCTCCGCTTTGAAAATATCACAAACAAAAAAAACGCTCAAGTGAACTTGGCGTTTTTTTTGTTTGTGATAATTATTCGTGACCTCGACTGGATTCAAACCAGTAACCTCTTGAGCCGTAATCAAGTGCGCTATTCAGTTGCGCCACGAGGCCTTTTAATTGGGATGCAAATATAGTACATTAATTAAAAATCTACCAAACAATTTATTTCAAAATTGTAATTGTTTATTTTTGAACTATGGTACAAAAAGAACTTCTGCAACAGTTCCATTATGTTTTTGATGATTTCATTATCCGTAACATCTCGGAACACGGAACTCTCAAAAGATTTGATACTAATGACATTATCATAGATATTGGCCAAGAACTCACACATATCCCATTACTTGTGGAAGGCAATATTAAGGTTATGAAGGAAGGGCATGAGGGTCATGAATTACTTTTATATGTTTTGGAAAGTGGCGATACTTGCTCTATGTCATTGACTTGTTGTATGGCAAAATCGAAAAGCAAAATTAGGGCGGTTGCAGACAAAGATTCCAATGTGATAATGATTCCAAATGCAAAGATGTCTGAATGGTTTCATTCCAATGAAAGTTGGCGTAATTTCATTTTACAAAGTTATCAAGTACGTTTTAATGAAATGCTTGAAACCATCGATACATTGGCTTTTATGAAAATGGATGAAAGGCTTTTTAAATATTTAATTGACAGTGTCAAACTCAATTCCTCAAAAACCATCGTTAAAACACATCAGGATATTGCTGAAGATTTAAACACATCTAGAGTCGTTATTTCAAGACTTTTAAAACAGTTGGAAAACGAACATAAAATCAAATTGAATCGAAATAAAATCGATGTATTGGACTTTTAAGTAACAATTGTAACATAAAACTAATTTGGTCATCTTACTTTTGCACCAAATAACAGATCTATGGAATACATTTTAAACCCTTGGCCTTGGTATGTGTCTGGACCGCTTATAGCCATTATAATGTTTGTCCTTATTTATATGGGAAAAACCTTCGGAATGTCTTCAAACCTTCGCACGTTTTGTACCATTGCCGGTGCCGGCAAAAGAACGGAATTTTTCAATTTCGACTGGAAATCACAAAAATGGAACCTTATGGTTGTTTTGGGTGCGGTGATCGGAGGCTTTATTGCACACTTCTTATTATCCAATCCAATCGATATGGATTTGAATCCAAAAACAATGAAGGGATTATCAGAATTAGGTTTTGAAAATGCAGGAAAGACTTTGTTGCCAAACGAACTTTATAGTTGGGAAGCTTTATTTAGTATAAAAGGTTTATCAATACTTATTATAGGTGGAATTTTGGTTGGTTTTGGAACACGATATGCGGGAGGGTGCACTTCTGGTCATGCCATTACCGGATTGAGCAGTTTACAATTGCCTTCGCTAATAGCTGTCATTGGGTTTTTCCTTGGCGGATTGATTATGATTCACCTGTTATTCCCTTTAATTTTTTAGCGAATGAAACTCTTCAAATTTTTAATCGTCGGCATATTTTTTGGCATTGTTTTGGTCAAATCTGAAGCAGTATCTTGGTATCGCATTTATGAAATGTTCCGATTTGAATCCTTTCACATGTACGGTATTATTGGAACTGCTGTTGGCACAGGCATCATTCTATTATTGATTTCAAAACAATTCAAAATTAAAAACACTGAAGGCTCCTTGATGAATGTGCCTCCAAAAGAAAAAGGATTAGTACGATACATTCTTGGCGGATCCTTTTTCGGGTTGGGTTGGGCCTTGTCTGGTGCTTGCCCGGGACCCATGTATATTTTGGTGGGAACAGGCGTATTCTCAATGCTAATTGTGATACTAGCAGCAATTTTAGGAACGTATATTTATGGAGTAATTAAGGACAAACTACCTCATTGATATGGAGGCATCCCACATTATTGGTTATATAGGAGCGCTTTTGGTTGGATTTGTTCTAGGGCTTATTGGAGGTGGTGGTTCTATATTAACGGTGCCAATATTGGTGTATTTATTAGGATTTAATCCAATCCTTGCCACTGCATATTCTTTATTTATTGTTGGTTCGTCATCATTGGTAGGTACGTTTCAAAAACACAAAAAAAAGCTGGTCGATTTTAGAACAGGCTTGATTTTTTCGTTTCCATCTTTTCTTGCTGTGTATGCCACAAGAAGATATTTAGTTCCCAATTTGCCAGACATATTTCTAGATTTTGGCGATTTTCTAGTGACAAAAGAAGTTGCAATTATGCTATTTTTTGCAATTATCATGTTGCTGTCATCCGTATCGATGATAAGAAAGCATAAAAAAGAAGACAACCGCAACATACAGCCCTACTATCTCACGTTTATTCAAGGATTAGTCATCGGTACAATCACTGGACTTATTGGCGCTGGCGGAGGATTCTTGTATGTACCTGCTCTGGTGCTTTGGGCCAATTTGCCAATGAAAAAAGCGGTAGGCACATCACTAGTTATCATTACCATAAACTCCCTCATAGGATTTACTGGTGATATTCAAAACCTCGATATCGAATGGACTTTCCTTCTTATCTTTTCGGCGTTGACCATTACAGGGATTATTATAGGTGGTTATGCTTCCAAAAATATCTCAAGCAAACATTTAAAAAAAGGATTTGGATATTTTACGTTGGTCATGGCATGCTGCATCATCTATATGGAACTTACCTAATGTTATGTAACTCAAGTTACAAATCTCATTTGAAGGTTTTGTATCTTTGATGTATAAAATGAAAATTTTCTTTAGCAGGGAAAATAAAAGAAAGAATCTCATGAAAATAGAACAAATTTATACCGGATGTTTGGCACAAGGGGCTTATTATATCAAGTCTGAAGGAGAAGTTGCAATTATTGACCCCTTAAGGGAAATCCAACCCTATATCGATAAAGCGAATGCTGAAAATGCAACGATTAAATACGTTTTCGAAACGCATTTTCACGCTGATTTTGTTTCTGGGCATATCGATTTGGCAAACAAAACAGGCGCAACAATTGTTTATGGTCCTGGAGCCGAAACCGAATATAAAATCCATTCTGCTATTGATGGTGAAGAATTCAAAGTTGGAAAAATCACTGTCAAAGTCTTGCATACGCCTGGTCATACCTTGGAATCGACCACTTATTTATTGATTGATGCTAACGGTAAAAATCACGCCATTTTTTCTGGAGACACTTTGTTTTTAGGCGATGTTGGCCGCCCCGATTTGGCGATAAAATCAGATTTGACCAAGGAAGATTTGGCAGCGATGCTGTATGATTCGCTTCGCGATAAAATCATGACTTTGGCGGATGACGTCATCGTTTATCCTGCACATGGCGCAGGTTCTGCTTGTGGAAAAAATTTAAGCAAAGAAACTGTTGGCACCATTGGCGACCAAAAGAAAACCAATTACGCATTAAGAGCTGACATGACGAAAGAAGAATTCGTAACAGAAGTCTTGGATGGAATGCCACCACCTCCACAATATTTCGAAAAAAATGCCATGATGAACAAAACCGGGTATGATTCGTTTGAACAGATTTTGA
>JBGTDZ010000263.1:0-2257 GCA_041748055.1 Aquaticitalea sp. | reverse complement strand
CCGAAGACCTCATCACTTCTACCAATATTTCGGATGATGATGAATTGCCATTACCCTATCTCTTCCGAAGTTTTGATGAGATGCCAAAATTGGAGCAAAAAGCTTTACAGCTGGCAAAAGGAAAGGTTCTGGATGTGGGCTGTGGTGCCGGTAGCCATAGTCTTTATCTTCAAGAAAAAGGTTTCGATGTAAAAGCAATTGACATATCTGAAGGTGCTGTTGAAGTTGCAAAAATACGTGGTGTCAAGAATGTTGCATTGAAAAACTTATTAGAAGAAAACTCACATTTCGACACCATCGTACTGTTGATGAACGGCACGGGGATATTTCAGGAATTGTCGAAAGTTTCAATCCATTTAAAACATCTAAAATCACTTTTGAATCCTGATGGACAGATTTTGATTGATTCTTCCGATATCCAATATATGTATGAAGATGAAGATGGTGGAATTTGGCAAGACATGAACACCAACTATTATGGCGAACTGGATTTTTTCCTGAGCTATAAAGGCGAAAAAGAGATACCTATGAAATGGCTCTATCTCGATTTTGATACTCTAAAAAAAGCCTGTGAAACTCTTGGTTTAGACTGTGAACTTACTATGAACGGAGACCATTTTGACTATTTGGCCAGATTAACAGTAAAAAAATAACTAATTTTCTGTCACTTCAAGTACTTCAGCATCATCTATTTTTGGCCTTTCGTATTGAATCACACCATTTAAAAAGGTCTTGACCACTTTTACCTTTGGGATTTCTTTCTTGTCCACAACCATAATATTTTTATCAATTATGATAAAATCCGCAAATTTACCGACCTCGATACTTCCTTTTTCATTTTCCTCGAAATTCGCATATGCCGCCCAAATTGTC
The DNA here is from genome assembly GCA_041748055.1 of Aquaticitalea sp. GTDB lineage: Bacteria > Bacteroidota > Bacteroidia > Flavobacteriales > Flavobacteriaceae > JBPOFM01. Next base: position 1,384 of record JBGTDZ010000263.1, on the reverse strand, counting down.
ATTCCCTTCAAAGTTTCTTCCCTGCTTAAAGCATTATTCATCTGATAGCCCTCCAAGGGATAATCTTCCAAATCCTGTCGAGCCACAGCAGAATGAAACGTTAAAAATGGACTCACCTGCTCTACAGGGAAATCAGTTCCAAGTGCAAGTTTTCCATTCGCTTTCAACAATTGTTGATAGGCATAGGCACCTTTCACCCTGTCTTTGCCCAAACGTTCTTCAGCCCAATACATATCACTTGTTGCATGCGTAGGTTGTACTGATGGAATGATATTTTTAAACTTGTCAAAATCTTCTGGAGACACCACTTGTGCATGTTCTACACGCCAGCGTCTGTCCGTTTTGTCTTTCAACACTTTATCATAAATATCCAATAAGGCATGGTTTGCCGAATCGCCAATGGCATGGGTATTCATCTGAAATTTTGAATTGGCAATACGCTGTGCTGCCGAATCCATTCCTTGCAAACTCGTGGTCAGCAAGCCAAAATGACCAGATTGGTCATTATAAGGCTTTCGCAATAAAGCACCGCGAGAGCCCAAAGCACCGTCGGCATATACTTTAAACGAACGCACATTCAATCTATCCGTTTTATAAATGCCCTTGTTCAAATAATAATCCAAATTTTCTTTGGTTGCAGAAACCATGGCATAAATCCTTATCTTAAGGATATCGGCGTTTTGTAAGCTATCTATGACCTCTATGGCAATTCTGTCCAAACCTGCATCATCCACTGTGGTCAGTCCATTTTCAAAACAAGTAGTTTGAGCAGCAATCAAAGCTTTTGCAATCGTTTCACGCGAATTTTTAGGCCAAAAATCCATTACCAAAGTTTCTGCATTGTCGATAAGAACACCTGTCAATTTTCCATCTTTCATTACCACTTCACCACCATCAATCTTGCTGTCTTTATTGACCTTACCCAAATTGAGTGCAGCCTGATTACAGATAAGGGCATGTCCATCAATCCGGGTTAAGGCAACGGGCGTATTTGGAAATTTGGCATCGAGCAATTTTTTCGTTGGAAATTCTTTATCCAACCAATCATTCTGGTCCCAACCTCTTCCAATGATAAAGTCGGAATTTGTTCTTTTCTGAAAAGCCACCACACTGTCAACTACTTCCTCAAAACTTTTGGTGCCCACCAAATTCACACTTTGTTGATTCAATCCCAAACCCAAAAAATGGCAATGCGCATCAATAAAACCCGGAAGGATTGTTTGGCCATCGGCGTCGATAACATTGTGTGATTCATATTTTTCCTGAATATCACTGTTACGCCCAATGTCCAAAAACTTTCCATCTTTGATTGCAAAAGCTTGAGCCTTATCGAAAGTTGAATTAACCGTGTAAATATTACCGTTGATAACAATTGTATCGACTT
>JBGTDZ010000262.1:0-11053 GCA_041748055.1 Aquaticitalea sp. | reverse complement strand
AATAACCATGTCGTTCTTTACTGCCTCCAGAGACATCCATTTCCAGTCAGCAACTTCTTCAGCATTGATAATCGGTGCATCGTTGAAATGACCTACCAAAATATGATCGTATTCGTGTTCTGTCAAACCATTGTCAAATGGTGCCTTATAGATAAAGGAAATGGTATCTTTTAGTTCAGTTACAAATCCCATTTCTTCTTGCAATCGTCGTTTCCCAGCTTCTTTATTGGATTCTCCCACTCGTTGATGACTGCAGCAGGTATTTGTCCATAAGTTGGGTGAATGATATTTGTGCCCAGCACGTTGCTGTAACATGAGTTCATTTTTGTCATTGAAAACAAATACTGAAAACGCTCGATGCAAAGCTGCTTTTTCATGTGCTTCTAGTTTGGGCATGGTGCCAACTTGTTCGTCGTTTTCGTTAACGAGGATAACGTGTTCTTCTCTCATAGCATACAAAAATACTACTTAAATATAAATTTTGATATACTTGATGTTAAATTGAATTTGCAAGCTTTGAGTTTGTAGGTACAAGACCTTGTTCTATCCTCATAATTCTTAATTCTTAATTCTTAATTCTTAATTCCTAAATTATAAAGTATCTTTGCAGCCATTTTGCAACGCAGCTATGAGTTTTATAAAAGAGATCAACAGACGACGAACCTTTGGGATTATATCGCATCCCGATGCCGGAAAAACTACCTTAACTGAAAAGCTTTTGCTTTTTGGAGGAGCCATACAGGAAGCTGGAGCAGTAAAAAGCAACAAAATAAAGAAAGGAGCAACGAGTGACTTTATGGAAATAGAGCGTCAACGTGGTATTTCGGTAGCGACCTCCGTTTTGGCCTTTGAATATGACGGCATCAAAGTAAATATTCTTGATACACCCGGTCACAAGGATTTTGCTGAAGACACCTTCAGAACATTAACAGCTGTCGATAGTGTTATTGTGGTGATTGATGTGGCAAAAGGTGTTGAAGAGCAAACAGAAAAACTCGTTGAAGTCTGTCGAATGCGAAAAATTCCTATCATTGTCTTCATCAATAAAATGGACAGAGAAGGAAAGGATGCTTTTGATTTGCTGGATGAAATTGAACAAAAGCTGGGCCTGAAAGTTGTGCCTTTAAGTTTCCCTATTGGGATGGGCTATGATTTTAAAGGCATTTACAATATATGGGAAAAAAATATCAACCTTTTCAGCGGCGATAGTCGAAAAAATATTGAGGAAACTATAGAAATATCCGATTTGCAATCACACGAATTGAATAAGCTGATTGGCGATAAAGCGGCTAATACTTTACGTGAAGAGCTAGAGTTGGTTGAAGGGATTTATCCTGATTTTGACAGACAGGCTTATCTCGATGGCCAATTGCAACCTGTGTTTTTTGGTTCTGCGTTGAACAATTTTGGCGTACGTGAGTTGTTGGATTGTTTTGTGGAAATTGCACCAAAACCAAGACCAAAGCAAAGTGAAGAACGTTTGGTACAACCAGATGAAAAAGAATTTACCGGTTTTGTATTTAAAATCCATGCGAATATGGATCCAAACCATAGAGACCGTCTAGCGTTTATAAAAATTGTATCCGGAAAGTTCGAACGTAACAAGCCCTATTTGCACGTTCGACACGATAAAAAATTGAAATTCTCAAGTCCGAATGCCTTTTTTGCAGAAAAGAAGGAAATTGTCGATGTCTCCTATCCTGGCGATATTGTCGGTTTGCATGATACTGGTAATTTTAAGATTGGTGATACCTTGACTGAAGGTGAGAATATCAACTATAAAGGAATTCCAAGCTTTTCGCCAGAACATTTTAGGTATATCAACAATGCCGACCCATTAAAATCAAAGCAACTCTTTAAAGGAATTGACCAGCTGATGGATGAAGGTGTTGCGCAATTATTTACATTGGAATTAAACGGCAGAAAGGTCATCGGAACTGTCGGAGCTTTGCAATACGAAGTCATTCAATACCGTTTGGAACATGAATATGGTGCGAAGTGTACCTATGAAAACTTAAATGTTTTTAAAGCTTGTTGGGTAGAACCAAAAGACCCAAAAAGTGATGAATTCAAAGAGTTCTTGACAGTCAAACAACGCTATTTGGCAAAGGATAAACAAAACCAATTGGTTTTCTTGGCCGATTCCTCATTCTCATTGCAGATGACACAACAAAAATATCCGAATATCAAATTCCATTTTACATCGGAATATAAATAAGAAAGAATTTCAAAGAAATAAAAATTCCAAAATCCAGTTGTTAGGCATTGGAATTTGGATTTTACATTTTTTTTATAGATATATTTCTTATGATTCTTAATATTTTTAGGTTTACCGCAATTTTTTAACATGTATTTCATCGAAAATATATTTTTAAAATTGTTTTTAATCGAATTTTTATTACATTTAATCGATAATAAAGATTGACCCCAAATTGATCTACTTATGGAAACTACTGCTAATGTGTTCAGTAATAGAGATATTACTGTGACTTACGAACCATGTGTTTGCACCAACGCCGAGCGTTGCGCAAGAGAACTTTCAAATGTATTTAGACATTCCGTGATACCTTGGATTGACCTTGATGGCGATTCCACGGACAGAATCATTCGACAAGTAAAGAAATGTCCTTCGGGAGCTTTAAAATTTTCGTATAACAATATAAACAATGAAGTAGCCTAACTAAACTTTGTTTTAAAAAAGAATCCCTTTGAATTGAATTTCAGAGGGATTTCTTAATTTTATGCTTGTCCAGTAAGACCAAAATTTAGTGGAAGAGGCGGTTGCTCGGAAAAAAAGATGTCCAGCAACCACCAATTCTTTATACTTTATGCCTGACCAGTCGGTCCAAAATTCAAAGGAATTGGCGGTTGTTCGTAATCCTTGATTTCGCCGTGGGCTTTCTCAAAACGATGTACATTTTCTCCCAAAGCTTTCAATAGACGCTTGGCATGCTGAGGCGTTAAGATAATCCTTGATTTCACCTTACTTTTTGGGGTTCCTGGCATAATAGCTACAAAATCAACTACAAATTCTGATACCGAATGGTTGATGATTGCCAAATTGGAATAGGTCCCTTCTGCTACTTTTTCATCCAATTCAATATTTATCTGTCCAGGTTTTGGAGCTTCTTTATTATCACTCATGTTCGATATTCCTTAATATGAATTCAAAACGCTCCGCCTTTAGTCTATATTCTAGCTTATAAACGCGAAGCGGTCTTGATTCTTTTTATTTAGTTATAATTAAATTCTTCTTTAGCTTTCATCATCTGATTGAATTCCTCTTTAGAACCCACAATGATGTGCTCATAGCGTCTTACACCTGTACCTGCAGGAATTCTATGTCCTACGATGACGTTTTCTTTCAATCCGTCAAGGTCATCCACTTTTGCACTTACAGCCGCTTCGTTCAATACTTTGGTTGTTTCTTGGAAAGATGCCGCAGAAATGAATGATTTAGTCTGTAAAGACGCTCTGGTAATTCCTTGCAGAATTGGAGTAGCAGTCGCTGGATTTGCATCCCTTGCCTCTGCCAACTTACCATCTTCTCTTCTGACGACTGAGTTTTCATCTCGCAATTGTCGTGTAGTTACAATCTGACCAGGCTTCAAGGTTTTTGAATCTCCAGCCTCTACAATAACTTTCATTCCAAAGATTTTATCGTTTTCCTCTATAAAGTCAGATTTATGAATCAATTGGTCTTCCAAGAATATGGTATCGCCAGAGTCAATCACTCTTACTTTACGCATCATCTGTCTTACAACAACCTCAAAATGCTTATCATTGATTTTCACACCTTGTAAACGATATACTTCCTGTACTTCGTTTACCAAATATTGCTGAACAGCTGATGGTCCTTTAATATTTAAAATATCGTCTGGAGTTATAGAACCATCGGATAAAGGCATACCTGCTTTGACATAATCATTTTCTTGAACGAGAATCTGATTGGATAGTTTAACCAAGTATTTTTTAACTTCTCCCAATTTAGATTCGATAATAATCTCACGGTTACCTCTTTTGATTTTTCCAAAAGAAACGACACCATCGATTTCACTCACCACTGCAGGATTGGAAGGATTACGTGCTTCGAACAATTCGGTCACACGTGGAAGACCACCTGTTATATCGCCCGTTTTTGCTGATTTACGTGGAATTTTCACCAATACTTTACCTACGTTAATTTTCTCTCCGTCATTGATCATCAAATGGGCACCGACTGGTAAGTTGTAAGAACGTAGTGTATTTCCTTTGGAATCCTCAATATGCAATGTTGGAATCAATTTTTTGTTTCTTGATTCTGAAATCACTTTCTCTTGGAAACCTGTTTGCTCATCAATCTCAACTTGGTAAGTGATACCTTGTTCGATATTTTCATAAGCTACTTTTCCTGCAAATTCAGAAATGATTACACCGTTGTAAGGATCCCATGAACAAATCACATCACCTTTAGCAACTTTTTCACCTGGTTTTACATAGATAAATGAACCATAAGGAATATTATTTGTACTTAAAGTGATTCCGGTTTTGATATCCACCAATTTAAGTTCTGATGTCCGTGAAATCACAACATCTACCGCTTTTCCTTGGTTATCGGTTCCTTTGACAACTTTCAAGTCTTCAATTTCAGCGATTCCGTTGAATTTAACGGTCAATTTATTTTCTTCTGAAATGTTACCTGCAATACCACCCACGTGGAAGGTACGAAGTGTCAACTGTGTACCAGGCTCGCCAATGGATTGTGCAGCCACAACACCAACAGCTTCTCCTCGTTGTACCATTTTGCCAGTCGCCAAATTACGACCGTAACACTTAGAACAGATTCCTTGTTTTGCCTCGCAAGTCAATGCAGATCGCACCTCTACTGAATCCAATGCAGATTCACCGATACGTTTCGCAATATGGTCATGGATATGATCACCCGCTTTAACAAGAACTTCTTCGGTCATTGGGTCATACACATCATTCAATGACGTTCTACCTACGATTCTATCTTCAAGAGTTTCAATAATCTCTTCATTTTTCTTCAATGCAGAAACTTCAATACCTCTTAATGTTCCACAATCTTCACTGTAGATAATCACATCTTGGGATACATCAACCAAACGACGTGTGAGGTAACCAGCATCTGCAGTTTTAAGAGCCGTATCGGCAAGACCTTTACGAGCACCGTGGGTTGAGATAAAGTATTCCAAAATCGATAGACCTTCCTTAAAGTTGGAAAGAATCGGATTCTCGATAATCTCACCACCACCTGCATTTGATTTTTTAGGTTTTGCCATCAATCCACGCATCCCTGTCAACTGGCGTATCTGTTCTTTCGAACCACGCGCTCCAGAATCTAGCATCATATATACCGAGTTGAATCCTTGTTGGTCTTCACGGATACGTTTCATTGACAATTCAGTCAAAGCAGCATTCGTAGAAGTCCAGATATCAATAACTTGGTTATAGCGTTCGTTGTTGGTAATCAATCCCATGTTGTAGTTGGCCATAATGCCATCCACTTCTTTATTGGCACTGTCAATCATGCCTTGTTTTTCTTCAGGAATAATGATATCACCCAAACTAAATGACAATCCACCTTGGAAAGCAAATTTATATCCTAAATCTTTGATTTCGTCAAGGAACTCAGCTGTTTCAGGAACAGAAGTTACTTTCAAAATATCACCAATAATATCACGCAACGACTTTTTGGTCAATACCTGATTGATATAGCCGGCCGCTTGAGGCACTTTCTCGTTAAACAATACACGACCAACGGTTGTTTCAATGATTTTTGGTGCTAATTTTCCTTCCTCATTAAAGTCGATTGCTCTTACTCGGATAGAAGCATTCAATTCCACTTTTTTCTCGTTGTAAGCAATGTTCACTTCTTCAAAAGAATAGAATGTCAAACCTTCTCCTTTAACTTTCACCTGATCAGTTGACTTTCGTTCTTTGGTCATATAATATAGACCAAGCACCATGTCTTGAGAAGGAACAGTCACTGGAGAACCATTTGCAGGATTCAAAATATTATGGGATGCCAACATTAATAATTGACATTCCAAAATTGCTTCTGGTCCCAATGGTAAATGCACCGCCATTTGGTCACCATCAAAATCCGCGTTAAATGCGGTACATACCAATGGATGCAATTGGATTGCTTTTCCTTCAATCAACTTAGGTTGGAAGGCTTGAATACCAAGTCTGTGTAATGTAGGAGCACGATTTAAAAGCACTGGATGTCCTTTTAAAACATTCTCTAAGATATCCCAAACTACTGGTTCTTTTCTATCTATGATTTTCTTTGCAGATTTTACGGTTTTTACAATACCTCTTTCTATCAATTTTCTGATGATAAATGGTTTGTAAAGTTCCGCTGCCATGTTTTTAGGCAATCCGCATTCGAATAATTTTAATTCCGGTCCAACGACGATTACCGAACGTGCTGAATAATCTACACGTTTACCAAGTAGGTTTTGACGGAAACGACCTTGTTTTCCTTTTAAGGAATCTGATAATGATTTTAATGGTCTGTTTGAATCCGTTTTTACAGCTGATGCTTTACGTGTGTTGTCAAATAATGAATCCACGGATTCTTGCAACATACGTTTCTCATTACGTAAAATCACTTCTGGCGCTTTAATTTCAACCAATCGCTTCAAACGATTGTTACGAATAATAACACGACGGTATAAGTCATTCAAATCTGAAGTCGCAAAACGACCTCCATCCAACGGCACCAATGGACGCAATTCCGGCGGAATTACTGGTATCGCTTTCATAATCATCCACTCAGGAAGATTCTCACGGTTTGCGTTAGAGTCACGGAACGCCTCAACAACTTGAAGACGTTTTAAAGCTTCGGTTTTACGTTGTTTTGAGGTTTCGTTATTTGCTTTGTGGCGTAATTCAAAAGACAAATCATTCAAATCAATTCGTGCAAGCAAATCTATCAAGCAATCAGCTCCCATTTTTGCTACGAATTTATTTGGGTCATGATCATCCAAATATTGATTTTCCTGTGGTAGGGAATCAAGAATGGTCAAGTATTCTTCTTCTGTCAAGAAGTCCATTTTTTGCAATGATTCACCATCAACATTTTTAGCATTACCAGGTTGGATGACTACGTAACGTTTGTAGTAAATAATCATGTCCAACTTTTTGGAAGGCAATCCCAATAGGTATCCGATTTTGTTTGGTAATGAACGGAAATACCAAATATGAGCTACAGGAACCACCAAATTGATGTGCCCTACTCTATCACGACGTACTTTCTTTTCAGTTACCTCAACACCACAACGGTCACATACGATTCCTTTGTAACGTATTCTTTTATATTTACCACAAGCACATTCAAAATCCTTTACAGGACCAAAAATACGCTCACAGAACAAACCGTCACGTTCTGGTTTGTGTGTTCGATAATTAATAGTTTCTGGTTTTAAAACCTCCCCACGGGACGCTGCCAAAACAGATTCTGGAGATGCCAAACCAATAGAGATTTTATTGAACCTCTGTACTGTATTTTTATCTTGTCTATTTGCCATTTTTTATGGTACTAACAAATTATAAATTTAATTTTTTTCGATTGTATGGACAGCTTGCAAGCTGTCCCTTCAGAACAATTTCTGCGAAATTATTCTTCCAATCTAATATCCAATCCCAATCCTTTCAATTCGTGCATTAACACATTGAAGGATTCAGGAAGACCTGGTTCTGGCATTGGCTCTCCCTTTACGATTGCTTCGTAAGTTTTAGCTCTACCTATAACGTCATCAGATTTTACAGTTAAGATTTCTCTCAACGTTGCAGATGCGCCATAAGCCTCAAGTGCCCAAACCTCCATCTCACCAAAACGCTGACCACCAAATTGTGCTTTACCACCAAGGGGTTGTTGCGTAATCAATGAGTAAGGTCCGATAGAACGCGAGTGCATCTTATCATCTACCATGTGACCAAGTTTCAACATATAAATCACACCAACAGTTGCAGGTTGATCAAATCGATCTCCAGTACCACCATCATATAAGTATGTATGTCCGAAACGTGGAATTCCAGCTTCATCAGTCAATTCATTGATTTGATCCAAGGTTGCACCATCAAAAATTGGAGTTGCATAGGTACGTCCAAGTTTTTGACCTGCCCATCCAAGAACAGTTTCGTATATCTGACCAATGTTCATACGGGAAGGTACACCAAGCGGATTCAATACGATATCCACAGGCGTTCCGTCTTCCAAGAACGGCATATCCTCTTGACGAACGATACGTGCCACAATACCTTTGTTTCCGTGACGTCCTGCCATTTTATCACCAACTTTCAGTTTACGTTTTTTAGCGATGTAAACTTTAGCCAATTTGATAATTCCGGCTGGCAACTCATCACCAACAGAAATTGTAAACTTCTCACGACGCAATGACCCTTGGAGATCGTTTTCCTTGATTTTATAATTGTGGATTAAATCAGCAATCAAATTATTTGTGTGGTCATCCGTAGTCCAAGTTCCTGATGTTAAGTGGGTATAATCATCGACAGAGTTCAGCATTTTCAAGGTGTATTTTTTACCTTTTGGAATGATTTCCTCACCCAAATCGTTGAAAATACCTTGAGCCGTTTTCCCATTGACAATGTTGAACAATTTATCAACCAAAATGGCTTTTAAATCATCAAACTTTCTGTAATAAACCGCTTCTAAAGTATCGATATCTTCTTTATCTTTTGCTCTTTTACGTTTGTCCTTTACAGCTCTTGAGAATAGTTTTTTCTCAATAACAACACCATGCAATGATGGAGACGCTTTCAAAGAAGCATCCTTTACATCACCAGCTTTGTCACCGAAAATAGCTCTCAATAATTTTTCCTCTGGTGTTGGATCGGATTCACCTTTTGGTGTAATCTTACCTATTAAAATATCACCTGGCTTAATTTCAGCACCAATACGGATCATACCGTTTTCATCCAAGTCTTTTGTAGCCTCTTCAGAAACGTTTGGAATATCATTGGTCAATTCTTCGTTACCCAATTTGGTATCACGAACTTCCAATGAATATTCATCAATATGGATCGATGTGAAAATATCATCACGTACAACTTTTTCAGAAATCACGATGGCATCTTCAAAGTTGTAACCCTTCCATGGCATAAATGCTACTTTCATGTTACGACCAAGTGCAAGCTCTCCGTTTTGGGTTGCATAACCTTCACAAAGTACCTGTCCTTTTTTCACTTTGTCACCTTTTATAACAATCGGTTTTAAGTTGATGGACGTTCCTTGATTCGTTTTTCTGAATTTTACCAATGGATAAGTTTTGGTATCGCTATCAAAACTGACCATTGCATCTTCTTCGGAACGGGCGTATTTTATTGTAATTTCGTTTGCATCCACATACTCAACTACACCATCTCCTTCAGCATTGATCAATACTCTTGAATCGGAAGCTACTTGACGTTCCAAACCAGTTCCAACAATTGGTGCATCTACACGCAATAGAGGAACCGCTTGACGCATCATGTTAGATCCCATCAAGGCCCTGTTGGCATCATCATGTTCCAAAAATGGAATCAAGGAAGCTGAAATAGAAGCTACTTGGTTAGGAGCAACATCAGTATAATTTGCATTTGCTGGATCAATTACAGGGAAATCACCTTCTTGACGTGCAATAATTTTGTCTTCAATGATTTTCCCTTTTTCATCCACTCGAATATTCGCTTGAGCAATCAACTGATCTTCTTCTTCTTCAGCGCTTAAATAGATTGGTTCATTTTTAATATCAACCACTCCATTGGTAATCTTACGATAAGGTGTTTCGATAAAGCCCATTCCATTTACTTTAGCATAAACAGAAAGTGAAGAAATCAAACCAATGTTTGGTCCCTCTGGCGTTTCGATTGGACATAAACGTCCGTAATGTGTATAATGAACGTCACGCACCTCAAAACCTGCTCTCTCACGAGACAGACCTCCTGGTCCTAGCGCCGATAAACGTCGCTTGTGCGTGATCTCTGCCAATGGATTTGTTTGATCCATGAACTGGGATAACTGGTTTGTTCCAAAGAAAGAGTTGATCACTGACGATAAAGTTTTCGCGTTGATCAAATCTATTGGTGTGAACACCTCATTGTCACGAACGTTCATACGCTCACGAATGGTACGGGCCATCCTCGCCAAACCAACACCAAATTGTTGTGATAATTGCTCACCAACTGTTCTTACACGACGGTTAGACAAGTGGTCAATATCATCAATCTCTGCTTTGGAATTGATAAGCTCGATTAAATATTTGATAATGGTAATGATATCCACTTTGGTCAAAACTTGTTTGTCCATACCGATATCAAGTCCTAATTTTTTGTTCATTCTATAACGACCAACTTCACCGAGTGAATAACGTTGATCGGAAAAGAATAATTTATCAATAATGCCACGTGCTGTTTCCTCATCTGGCGGTTCAGCGTTACGTAGTTGTCGGTAAATATGTTCTACAGCTTCTTTTTCCGAATTGGTCGGATCTTTTTGAAGTGTATTATGTATGATAGCGTAATCTCCTTGTTGTGCACTTTCTTTATGCAAAAGAACTGTTTTTGCATCTGCTTCAAGGATTTCTTCTATATTGTCTTTATCTAAAACCGTATCTCGGTCAAGGACGATTTCGTTACGTTCGATAGAAACTACCTCGCCAGTATCCTCATCCACAAAATCCTCATGCCAAGTATTCAAAACACGGGCTGCAAGTTTACGACCCAATACTTTTTTCAATCCGGCTTTAGAAACCTTAATTTCTTCAGCAAGGTCAAAAATTTCAAGAATGTCCTTATCACGTTCAAAACCGATGGCCCTGAACAATGTTGTAACCGGTAATTTTTTCTTTCTATCAATATAAGCGTACATAACGCTATTGATATCGGTAGCGAATTCTATCCAAGATCCTTTAAAAGGAATAACCCTTGCGGAATATAATTTAGTTCCGTTCGCATGGAATGATTGGCTAAAGAAAACCCCTGGAGATCTGTGCAATTGGGAAACAACGACGCGTTCTGCGCCATTGATCACAAACGTTCCGCTCGG
>JBGTDZ010000261.1:0-8245 GCA_041748055.1 Aquaticitalea sp. | reverse complement strand
TTTGGCCTATATCATTGATTGGATTATCAAGATTGCCTACATGATTGTTACCTATCAAATTGTTTTTAATTTGTTTCAAATCGATGAAAAAATAGCTGATTTGGATAATTGGTCACAGGGTGCAGTTATTGCAGTATTTTTGCTCCCTGTGATTCTTTATACACTTATATTAGAAACACTGCTCGATGGTCAGACCATTGGAAAACGAATTCTCAAAATTAAGGTGGTAAAAATTGATGGCTATCAGGCGTCTTTGGCTGATTTTGTTATCCGATGGTTTTTTAGGATTGTCGATTTGAATATGATGTCGGGAGTCGTAGCATTGATTGCCATCATTACAAGTCCAAAAAATCAACGTCTTGGAGATATGACAGCAGGGACAGCTGTTATAAATTTGAAGAGTAAAGTAAATATCAATCACACCATACTTGAAGAATTGGAAGATACTTATGAGCCAAAATATCCAAACGTCATCAGATTATCCGATAATGACGCACGAATCATCAAGGAAACATTCCATACCGCTAAGGCATCCAGGGATTATCCCACTATAATAAAATTGCGTAAAAAGATAATCGAAGTGGTGGATATTAAAGTGGTCAATGAAACAGATATGGAGTTTATAGAAACCATCTTAAAGGATTATAATTATTATACACAAAGTATGTAAGCAGCGAACCACTTTTTGTTTTTCACAAAAAGTGCGTGAGTCGCTTATCCCGCTAGTTTGCGGGATCTTTTGAATTGTTGCACAGAATATTTCGAACCACTTTTTACTTTTGGAGAAAAGGGGGTGAGTTGCTTATCCCGCTGGTTTGCGGGATCTTTTGAATTGTTGAACAGAATATTTCGAAACAATTTTTACTTTTGGGGAAAAGTGCGTGAGTGGTTTGTCTCGGTTGATGGGGATTTTAAAGAATAAAAAAAACATGTTTTTCCAAGTAATAGATATTTTAGGAACCATTGCCTTTGCCATTTCTGGTGTTTCGGTTGCGATGAACAAAAAAATGGACGTTTTTGGTTTGCTTATCATTGCTTTTGTCACTTCTGTAGGAGGTGGAACCTTACGCGATGTGCTGATAGGTCAAACCCCCGTGGCATGGATGACAAACATGACCTATGTTTATGCCATTTTAGGTGCAACGGTTTTTACCATAATTTTTCAAAATAAAATCAACTACCTCCGAATGTCATTATTTCTTTTCGACACCATTGGGATTGGATTATATACAGTTGTAGGTGTTGAAAAAGGATTGATGGCAGGTTTGCATCCCATTATTTGTATCGCCTTGGGAACTATGACGGCTTGTTTTGGAGGTGTTATCCGTGATATTTTGTGCAATGAAATCCCCGTGATTTTTAGGAAGGAAATTTATGCAACCGCTTGTATTGCTGGTGGCGTCGTTTATTTTCTGTTAAGACAGTTACCTATAGATAACAACCTCATCTTTATCATTTCTGGAGCAGTCGTTATCACAATTCGGTTGATTGCGGTTAAATTTAAAATAAGCTTGCCGAGTGTTTATAAAAGCCCTCCCGATAACACACGGGACTAAATTCTTCTTAGGGATGAACTTTATTCAGAGCTTTATTTTTCTCCCTTTGGGAGTGAGATTAGATTTATTCAGTAAACACAGGAAAGCCTCTATCTCTCATCAAGGCTTCTATTTTCGCATCTCGTCCCCTGAACAAACGATATGCTTCCGCAGGATCCATTGAGTTTCGTGGTGCAAATAAATGCTTAACTAATTTACTCGCAAGGTCTTTATCATAAAATCCGTCAGGAGCTTCATTAAATGCTTCAGAGGCATCGCTTGTTAAAACGTCCGCCCACATATATCCATAATATGCCGTTGCATAGCCTTCTCCTGAAAAGACGTGTCCGAAATGTGGCGTTCTGTGGCGCATTACCAATTCTTTGGGCATTCCGAGTTCTGTTAAGGTTTCGAGTTCAAATTTATCAACGTCAATATTGGTTGGGTCTGCCAAATGGAATTTCATATCCATAATCGCGGATGCCAAATATTCGGTGGTCTCAAATCCTTGGTTGAAGGTGGATGCTTTTTTGATTTTTTCCACTAGAGTTGCGGGAATAGGTTCTCCAGTTTTGTTGTGAACCAAAAATTGGTTGATGACTTCGTCCGTTGATAACCAACGCTCCAGTAATTGAGATTGAAATTCGGTATAATCCCTAACCCCACTGTTCAAGGTTGGATATTTCACATTTGCCGAAAAGAAATGCAACGCATGTCCAAACTCATGAAAAAAAGTGTTGGCATCATCCCAAGACACCAATACGGCTTCTCCAGGCGCGGGTTTTACAAAGTTGGAATTATTGGAAGCCAATACATTCTTTTCGCCTTCAAAAGAAGTGTAGCTTCTATAGGTTGTTGCCCAAGCTCCTGAACGTTTCCCTTCCCGTGCATAAGGGTCCAAATACCATAAGCCAATATGTTTGCCAGAGTCTTTGTCTGTTACTTCCCAAACTTTTACATCTTCGTTAAATACTGGCACAGAACCTTCCACTACAGGTGTGAATTTGTAATTGAACAATTCACCAGCGGTAAAAAACAAGGCTTCTGTCAACTTGTCCAATTGAAGATATTGTTTTACTTCTTCGCTATCTAAAGCATATTTTTTCTGACGCACCTTTTCAGCATAATATCTGTAATCCCAAGGTTCGATGGTGATGTTATTTCCATTGGCATCCGCTACTATTTGCATATCCGCAACTTCCTCTTTCACTCTTGAAATGGCAGCGGGCCAAACGGCCATCATCAAATCCATGGCATTCTCTGGAGTTTTTGCCATTCGGTCTTGCAAACGCCATTCGGCAAAATTATCATAACCCAATAATTCTACGCGTTCTCTTCGCAGTTTTAAGATATCTGCGATTAATTTATTGTTGTCATACTCGTCTGCATTGTCGCCACGGGAGTAATAATTGTTCCAAACTTGTTTGCGTAATTCGCGTTCAGTAGAATAAGTCAGGAATGGATCTATCGAAGAGCGCGTATTGGTAATTGCATATTTTCCATCCTGACCTTTGTCAGTTGCTATTTTAGCAGCCGATTTTATAAAACCATCCGACAGTCCGCCCAATTGTTCTTTGGTCAAATAGGTCACATAATTCTCTTCGTCATGCAAGACGTTGTTGGAAAATTTTGTGTATAGTGATGATAATTCTTTATTGATCGCTGCGTATCGTATTTTTTTAGATGCATCAAGATTTGCACCTTCCATTTCAAATCTTTTGTAAATCAAATCCACAACACGTTGTTGGTCAGCCTCTAAGGGTTTGGATTTTGAAGCATCATAAACCGCTTTGATACGCTCGAAGAGTTTTTCGTTTTGAGAGATTTTAGAGCTGTATTCTGATATTTTTGGCGCCAAATATACTTGTATGTCGCGAAATTCTGGTGAGGATTGGTTACTGGTTAAAATTCCGTAATAGGTATTTACTCTATCCAGTTCCTTTCCCGAGCTCTCCTTGGCCACAATGGTATTCTCAAAGGTTGGTGGATCTGGATTATTGGCAATTTTGTTAATTTCTTCCAGACTCAATTCCATTGCTTTTTGCATCGCTTCTTTAACGTCGGAAACTTTCATTTTGTCAAAAGCCGGAACACCTTCAAAAGGACCTGTCCATTGTTGTAATAATATATTGTCGAATTTCATTGTTGTCTCCTCTTTTTTTTCTGTCACTTTGCAACTTGTGAAGGCGATTAATGCGCACAATCCAAAAGTTTTTACCTGATTTAAGTGAAGTGGTTTTGTCATTGATTTTGAATTTAATTATGAAACAAACAAGTTATTGCTTTTTAGATTGAAAAATCTTAATTATTTTATAATTTCAACCTTCCGAATGTACACGTTGTGCAAAGGCCATTCAGAATCGTCTGTTTCGACTTCGGCGATTTTATCGACCACATCCATCCCGTTGATGACTTTGCCAAATGCTGTGTACTCTTTATCCAAATGATAGGCCCCATTGGCTCCTTGAACAATAAAAAACTGATAAGGTGACGCCATCTTATAAGCATTCTCTATTTCACTACTTGGCATGCTTACAATGCCCCGATGGTGTTTATAGCCATTTTTGGTATCGGGAGGCAAAAGATATTTACCGATCTTGTTACGCTTTTCATAAAGTTCTGCTTCATCACTGCTACCACCTTGTATGACAAAGTTTTTTACAACCCTGTAAAACTGAGTATTTTCAAAATAACCTTGTTTGGTCAAATAAATAAAATTGGCACGATGGTATTTTGTTTCAGGGAATAATTGAATGTCAATTGTTCCAAAATCCGTGGTGATTCGAACTTTGTCTTCTTTGTGTTCCTTCGCATAATCCTGAAAAAAGTAAAGTGCATTTTCCTCTGTCAATCGGGGAAATTCCGTTTCCGGTGTGACAACAGAATCCTTTTCTTTTTCTTTTTTTATTTGCGGGGAATCTTCAGGTGAAGACTTAATTTTCTGATTGGATTGTTTATCTTCACAATTGAATAGCATCAAACAGGAGCAAACCAATATTTGAATTTTCATAAATCAATGAATTTTGGCACATTTTTAAAATCAGTATCAAAAATAGAACAAATTCCACTTCCAGGTTTGGCTTCACAACTCAAAATGTCACCACCTTTTCGTTTGGAACTTATAAAGCAACAAAAAGAAGCCATGAAAACTTCCAAGAAAGCTGCCGTAACTGCATTGTTCTATCCTGACAAAAGGCAAGTTACAAAACTCATTTTAATTTTAAGGAAAACCTATAAAGGTGTTCATTCAGCACAAGTTGGCTTTCCTGGCGGAAGACGAGAAGACGCCGATGAAACCTTGATGCATGCCGCCTTAAGGGAAACATACGAGGAGGTAGGAATTCCTATTGAAGATATCAAAGTCTTGAAGCCGATGAGTGAATTGTATATTCCACCCAGCAATTTTACAGTCTATCCTTTTTTGTGTATTACCCATAAATTGCCGAAATTCGTCAAACAGGAGGATGAAGTTGAAGATTTAATAGAAGTCCTCTTAACCGATTTTATGGATGATGTTAATGTTACTAGCGTGAAGGTGATGACTTCGATGGAATTGGAAATGGAAGTTCCCGCATTTCTGTTGAATGGACATATTGTATGGGGTGCTACTGCAATGATGTTGAGCGAACTAAAAGACTTGTTAAAAACTCTGTTGTAAGTAATGTATTTTACTAAATTTGTTTAATATACATTTCTATGATTTATCAACTTACATCACATTTTTCATTTCGTAAATAAAACTAATGGGATTATTTAAAAAAAACCCTTTTGGACATGTTCTTTTCGTCAAAAAATGGCTCATCAGGATCTTGGGGGCAATGACACATCGACGTTATAGAGGGTTTAACGAATTACAGATTGATGGATCTGAGATCATAAGAAGCCTTCCAGATACCAACGTGTTGTTCATTTCCAATCACCAAACCTATTTTGCAGATGTTGTTGCAATGTTCCATGTGTTCAATGCCAGTTTGAGCCAGCGCGATGACAACATCAAGAATATCGGTTACCTGTGGAATCCCAAATTGAACCTTTACTACGTCGCAGCCAAAGAAACTATGAGCGCCGGTTTGTTGCCTAAAATATTGGCTTATGTGGGTTCCATTAGTATTGAGCGCACGTGGCGTGCAGAAGGTCAGAATGTAAATCGTCAAGTAAAAATGAGCGATATTACTGCTATCTCTAAAGCTTTGGATGATGGGTGGGTAATAACTTTCCCACAAGGAACAACCACTCCTTTTAAACCCATCCGAAAAGGGACGGCACACATTATAAAGCGTTACAGGCCAATTGTTGTCCCAATTGTCATTGACGGATTTCGACGATCTTTCGATAAGAAGGGCCTTAGGGTCAAAAAGAAGAATATTCTACAATCCATGGAAATCAAGGCGCCTCTGCTCATTGATTATGATAATGAATCCATTGATCAAATTGTCGAGAAAATAGAATACGCCATTGAACAACATCCATCATTTTTAAAGGTAATTCCTCAGGAGGATTTAATGGCCGAAGAAGAACTACACCGAATGAGAAAGTGGAAAGCGAAGAATTAGTTTGAAGTTTATAGTTTTCGGTCTTCACCCCTAATGATTTAAAAAATCAAAATGGATATTATTTTATCAGTTGAAAAATTCCCTTAAACATCAAAATCGAAAACTTGAATCCTATCAAACTTCCAATTTCTTCAATTCAGTATAATTTCTGTTCAATCTTTTCAAAAGTATGCCATATATCAACCAATAGAAAAACAATAGGATGGCAATGGCACCAACCAAGAAAATGGCAGTTATTAAAATAAATCTTGCATAGAACACAAAAAGATTGCCATCTGCAGCCGCACTGTGTGCCATGTCGATGATCTGTGGATTTTGATCAAACTGTATAAAAATCCCAATTGCCGTTGCAATTACCAAATATACTAGGTTAAAGGCAACATAATTTTTTACGGTTCGGCGTGTTTTTATGATGTTTTCCATCAATACTTTGGCATTATCCGTTGAAGATATCCTCTGATAGTTTTTGAAGAATAGATAGAAAAAATACGCCAAAACGACATAGCCAATGACGGTCAAAGGAATGATGATATTATCAACGTTCATATTGTTGAACTCTTTCATGCTTTTGCTGTCCTTAAAGGCAAAGGCAATCAAAGCCCAGAAGGCAAACTCCAGCAAGCTGATTATGAAAATCCATTTGACGATGGAGGAGGAGCGTTTCAAAATCATCTTATAAATTTCGTTATAAGATACTTTTGGGTACTTACCATCGTCCTTCTTCCAGTCTTTTTTTAATATTTCCAGTTCATCCATATAGTTACGGATTTAATATTGTTTTTAATTTTGTCTTTACCCTGTTCATTTTCACTCTTGCATTCACTTCACTTATCCCTAGGGTTTCACTAATTTCTCTATAATCTTTATCTTCAAGATACAAAAAGACCAATGCTTTTTCGATATCATTAAGTTGATGCACTGCCTGATATAACAGTTTTAATTGTTGCTCTTCAGTATCATCATATGGTTCTGCTTTTAGCTTAAACTGCACCAATTCAATCTCAGACGTATTGATGCGCCTTTTGGATTTTCTGTACAGTGTAATTGCAGTATTCAAACCCACCCGATACATCCATGTACTGAACTTTGAATCACCTCTAAATTTCGGAAATGCCTTCCATAATTGAATGGTTATTTCCTGAAAGAGATCATTGTGAGCTTCCTGATTATTGGTATATAATCGGCAAACTTTATGCACAATGTTTTGGTGCTCTTCAAGCTGTTCAACAAAACTATGTTCTAGTTCTTTGTCCAAATCAATTAGTTAGTTTTAGTTAGTGCATTAGTACACGTTCTATAGGTTTTGTTACAGATTTTATTATATTTATTTCAATCTTATCATTTGAAACATTTAATTAAATTTATTATTTAATCCATTGCTTATAATCATCTGATTTATCATTTATTGACTATTTACTATAGGTAAAAGCTATGGAGGTTTTTCAATCCGAAATTTACTTAATTTTGAATATGAAATAATTTTCAGCCCAATGAAAATAGTAACAATTGGATAGCCACAAAAAATGCTTGATGCCTATAAAAATACTTTCCACATCATCAAAAAGTCCTCCGAAAAATACAAAATATATGGCTTGATTTTCATTTCATACCCTAGTTTCGACAATTCGGTAAAATGGAATTTTAATTCAAATGGAGATGTTTCAAATTTGTTCAATCAATCAAACCAACGAACAGATTAAACCACCATTCATGAACTCAATTTTAAAATTCATTTTTCTTTTCGTATCTGCAGCCGCCTTTGCTCAAACCACCATAAATGGAATTGTCTTGGATGAAAGAGGTTTACCAATTGAAGGTGCAAACGTGTACCTGCAAGGCACCTACGACGGCGGAACAACCAATGAAAAGGGTGTATTCTCTTTTAAAACAGAAAAAAATGGCACACAAAATCTGATTGTGTCCTTTCTCTCATATGAAACTTATATAATGGCGGGAGATGTCAGCTATTTGCAAAATCTTGAAATAAAACTTCGGGAAGATGTCAATACACTGGACGCAGTAGTTTTGTCGGCAGGCACGTTTTCCGCTGGCGATAACAGCAAAGTCTCTGTCCTAAAACCGTTGGATGTGGTAACCACGGCTTCAGCTTTGGGTGATTTTGTGGGTGCATTGCAAACTCTTCCTGGCACATCTACA
>JBGTDZ010000260.1:0-9170 GCA_041748055.1 Aquaticitalea sp. | reverse complement strand
ATAAATTCTGAAGGCTTTAATAATAGACCAGAATTATAATACTGAAGCGCCTTTTTTAAATTATTTTCCTTTTCATGATACATCCCCAAATAATAAGAACTGATCATGGACTCGGGATATTCTTTTTTTGCCAATTTGGATAGCTCTTGTAGGGATTCCAAATCATTTTTTTTATTGGCAGCAGCTGCAATCGCTTTTAAATCGTTCTCAACCACTTTTTTCTTAAAACCGTAGAAAAATTCAATATCCTTGTATTTTTTTTCCAAATATGCATAAGGCGTGCCTTCATAGGTCAATAAGCTCTCATTGTATTCCTTCATATTGATAGGTTTATAAAGTTCAAAGATTTGGTTGAGTGCTTTTGGAATGCCCAATCCAACCATTGAATAATGGTCTGCGTCCGTGAAATTATCAAAACGATAATGCACTTTAGGGTTTTCCAACGATTTAAGCAGTGCATCTGTTTCCAAAATGCTTTTTTTCAGGCTGGCCACATCATTGTCGGCCGTTGCCAAATAATAAAACGAATCTACAGCCAAGGTTGATAAACGCATTTGAATCCTATTGCTAATTTCCGGTGCCAAATCTGGGCTGAACAACACAAATGCCCTAAATAGAGGTCGGTCTTTAAATAAAAAATAGTTAAGGAAATTCGCACTCAGGTCGTGACCAAAAGCGATTCTAAACTGAGAGACATTATATTTGCTTTCAATATATGGTATCAATTCCATGCCTATGAACTCAAAAAAATCTGCGCCTTTTTGAGATGGAAAAAACTGCTCCTTGTCATAAAACAAATCATTTTCTCTTGAAGTACTTTGATTGATTCCAACAATTATACATTTTGGCATCTCGCCCCAGTATGATTGATAATCCACGTTGCCGATCACGGGTTCAAACAGGTAGTCACCATCCAGAACCACAATCAACGGATATTCTACCTTTTCCTCTGGATTATAATTTCGGGGCAATTGAATTTTGATTTCCCTAGATTCGCCCAACTTTGAAGACTGAAAAGGTTCATAAATGACTTGAGAGCTAACCTGTAGGGAAATCAGCAATAGTAGCAGTGTTGCATGTTTAGCCATAATATGATGAATTAAAATATAATGCAATGTAAATAATTATTTTATTCTATTATAAATTGGAAGCAATAGAAACGACAAACTGCCTAAAATTATAATCATAATGGTCTGGGAAGACCAAATGATCCATCCAAAGGCAATGCTCGGGATTTCAGGAATATCGAACAGTGAAAATGCCGCTGCGATGGCCAATGGATATACAAAAATGCCTCCATTGGTCGCGGCGATTGTAAAACTTCCCGCTATAAAAGCTATCAATAAGGCCCCTATTGAAATACCATTTAAATCTTGCACGGCTAGGGTGGTCACATAAAACATTAGTACATACATGACCCAGATAAATAAGGTATGAAAAATGAATGCCCATTTGTGCTTCATTTTAAAAATGCTGAGGATACCTTCTAACAAGCCTCTGAGAAATGTTTTGATTTTAATAGCGAATTTCGATTGACTCTTCTTTAGATACAAGATCACGAGTCCCATAAAAACTACCCCCAAAACCGCAGCAATCAGTATTCTTTTCGGTTGGAAAGATGCCTCCAAAATTGTATAAATAAAATCAAACTGAATGATTAAGGTTAGAGCGACAATTAGCAACAGAACACAAAAATCGGCCACACGTTCCGCTACAATGGTCCCGAATGCCTTTTCAAATGGAACTCTTTCATAATTTGTCAATACAGCAGCCCTTAGCACTTCGCCAGACCTTGGAATACCATAATTGGCCAGATAGGTAATAAAAACTGCCATGATACTATTGGGCAGTTTTACGGTATAATTTAAAGGTTCCAATTGATATTTCCATCGATAGGCTCTTGATAAATGGCTCAAAAGGCCACATAACATCCCTAAAGCAATCCAATTATAATTAGCTTTTTTGAAATAAGGCAAAATTTCATTTATTGGGAGTTTTGAAAAGGTGTACCATCCAAAAAAAACAGCTAACAATAGCGGGATGGAAATTCTTAAAATCTTTTTGTTGGTTGTGTTCAAAATGCTATTTCAACAAATTAGTGGCCTCGTCTGGAAATACTAAGGAAGGCTTGAAGGTTTTGGCCTCATTGATATCCATGAAAGCGTAGGTAATAAGAATCAGTGTATCCCCAACCGCAACTTTACGTGCAGCAGCACCATTGAGGGTAATTTCTCCGCTATTGCGTGGTCCCGGAATCACATAGGTATCCAATCGTTCGCCATTATCATTATTTACAATTTGAACTTTTTCTCCTTGGATGATATTGGCCGCATCCATCAAATCTTCATCGATTGTGATACTTCCAATATAATTATAATCGGCGCCGGTGACTTTTACCCGGTGAATCTTTGATTTTACTACTTGAATTTGCATGTGGCAAAGATAATTAATTTAAAGCGATGTTATCAATAAGCCGAATGTCATCTGCAAATACAGCGATAAATGCTCTGTATGATTTTTTTTTGTATTTTTTCGTCATGGGCTGTAATGTCTCTTCATCTGCAATTATAAAATATTCCAACTCTAATAGTTCGTGTTTAGCAAATTGATTGCTGACCAATCCGGCGAGTTCCTCCGCGCTTATTGTGCCAAATTGCTGCGTTACAGTTTTCAAGGTTTTATAAATAAATGTAGCGGCTTTTCGCTGGGCGGGTGTTAAACGTTCGTTACGGGAGCTCATTGCTAAGCCATCCTTTTCCCTAAATATTTCGCAACCAATAACACGAACAGGCAAATGTTGATCACGAACTAACTTTTGGATAATGCGCAATTGTTGAAAATCCTTTTTCCCAAAATAAGCATTGTCAGGTTTAATGATTTCAAACAATCGTTTTATAATTGTCCCAACACCATCAAAATGTCCAGGTCGAAATTTCCCTTCCATTTCATGCTCCAATCCATCATAATCATAATGGGTAGAGACCACTTCATTGCCATAAATTTCCTCAACTGTTGGGGCATACACTATAACATCATCACTAATGGTGTTCAGCAATGCGACATCTCTATCCAATGATCGAGGATATTTTTTGAGATCTTCAGGATTGTTGAATTGAGTAGGGTTTACAAAGATACTTAACACCACTTCATCATTTTGTTCGATTGCCAACTTTACCAAAGAGAGGTGCCCTTGATGCAAGGCACCCATGGTAGGAACAAATCCAATGCGCTTTTTCTGAGATTTTAAAGCCTCGATTTTCGCACTCATTTCTATTTTACTATTATAAATCTTCATCCAATAACAAAACATTAACAGCGTGCAAACTTAATATTTTACAAACAATCCGCATAAATTTTTGTAATTTTGCATGTTTTTTAATTCTAATTTTTCAGAAGTTCATTGAGGGATCTTGTTAAAACATCAAAAGTTGAGACATTCACAAGGCATGATTGAGAATTAGAAAACACTAAAAATAAACATATGAAAGACAAGAGGATATTGTACGTGTCTTCCGAGGTTGTACCCTATTTACCAGAAACAGAAATTTCATCCATGTCATTTGAAGCTCCCCGGATGGTAAATAAACAAGGTGGACAAATACGAATATTCATGCCTCGCTATGGAAATATCAATGAACGTAGGCACCAACTTCACGAGGTCATACGTTTATCTGGAATAAATTTGGTCATCAATGACCTGGACATGCCCTTGATCATCAAGGTCGCATCTATCCCAAAGGAACGAATTCAGGTTTATTTTATAGACAACGAGGATTATTTTAAGAGAAAAGCCACCTTGACAGACGAAGATGGGAAACTCTATCCAGACAACGATGAACGTGCCATCTTTTTTGCAAAGGGTGTCATCGAAACAGTTAAAAAATTGAATTGGGCACCAGACATCATTCATGTGAATGGCTGGCTAGCATCATTGTTACCACTCTACTTAAAGGAATTTTACAAAAACGAACCGTTGTTCAGTGAAAGCAAAATTGTGACTTCGGTTTACAATCAAAGCTTTGAAGGAACGTTAGATATTAATATGATCAACAAGGTAAAATTTGATAATATTGACGAAAACCTTATAAAAGTACTTGAAAAACCCACCTATAACAGCATCATGAAAGTGGCCATTGATCATTCGGATGCTTTGATAAAAGGTTCTGCGGAAATTCCAAAGGAATTGGTAGACTACTTAAAAGCTTCCAACAAACCGGTATTGGAGTATTTTTCGATGGATGATTTTGCCGAACCATATGCTGAATTCTACAAAACCAAAGTATTAAATTAGACATTTTATAAATGAAGAAAATAAAATTCGCCCTAAAGAACAGTGCTGTTTTGGCAGTATTGATAAGTTCATTCATTGCCTGCGACAAAGATTTTGCCACGGTTGGCTCAGATATTATCGGAGATAACAATTTTGACCTCGAACGTCAAAAATATGAAGTTACGGCCTACACCAATCCATTGGAACCAGTGCAGACCAACAACCTACCATTGAATTATTTGGGTGCCTATGACGATCCAACTTATGGTTTGACTACTGCGAGTTTTGTGTCCCAATTGAGCCCCTCATCCTTTGACCCAGATTTTGGAACCGATGTCGAAATAGATTCTGTTGTACTTACGGTTCCATACTTTAGCCGAAGAACAGAAGTGAATGCAGAGGGCGAGACACTCTATGTATTAGACTCTATTTTTGGTGATGGTTTTATTGATTTAAAGCTTTATGAAAATAACTATTTCCTAAGCAATATTGATCCCACCTCAGAGTTTGATACCCCTTTAATGTATTTTTCAAATATGTCTACTTCCAACAACCCTATTAATCCTGCCCTTCTGGAAGCCACACCAATACCAGTCCTTACCGATTTAGGTGAGCAGGACCCGTTGGAAAATTTTAAACCCAGTAACCAAGAAATTCAACTTAAGGATTCTGAAAATGAGATATCCGAGCGATTGGCCCCTGCCTTACGCGTAAAATTGGATACTACCTATTGGCGAAACAAGATCATTGACAAACAAGGCCAACCCGAATTGAGCAATGCCAATAATTTTAATAATTATTTCAGGGGCATTTATTTCAAGGCTACGCCAATTGATGGTAATGGAAGTTTAGCTCTTCTTAATTTTAGCGCTACTAATGCCAACATCACTATTTATTATTCAAAAGAAGCTGCAACTGCAGATGCGGAAAGAGTACAATCCACTTATATACTTTCTTTTAGTGGCAATAGAGTAAATTTCTTGAACAACCAGTTTGATTTTATAATTCCACAAGGGGACCCTATATCTGGAGATGAAAAATTATATTTAAAAGGCGGCGAGGGATCTATGGCAGTCATCGAATTATTCAAAAGCGGCACTTATGAAGATGGTCTCTCACCAGAATTTTTAGCTTTTAAGAGCGATTTTGTAGTAACAGACCCCGATACAGGAAAATTTATGAGATCCAAACGCTTGATCAATGAGGCCAATATGGTTTTTTATGTAGATCAATCACTTGTCACAGGGAAGGAACCTAACCGTATTTACCTATATGATTTAAATAATGGCACGCCACTTTTAGATTATTATCTGGATTTGGCCAATACCACTGCTCCCAGCATTTCTAGATCAAATCATCTTGGAATACTGCAGCGAGTGGGTGATACACCAACAGGTGAAGGAATTAAGTACAAAATAAAAATAACTGAACACCTAAACAACTTGTTGATAAGGGATTCTACGAATGTGAAACTTGGATTGGCGGTATCTCTAAATGTGAATTTAGAAAATGCAACACCTCAATATAAAGTATTGACCTCAGATGACGATGTTGTAAATGCCATTCCAGTTAGTTCCATTCTCTCTCCCCGTGGGACTGTACTTTATGGAAACAACACCATGGATGAGCAGAAAAAATTATATTTGGAAATCTTTTACACCGAACCTAACAACTAAAAAATATGTGTGGAATTGTTGGTTACATTGGCCATAGGGAAGCATATCCCATCATTCTTAAAGGATTAAAACGGTTGGAATATAGAGGTTATGACAGTGCAGGGATCGCTCTCTATGATGGGTGTGACATTAAACTGTCAAAAACCAAAGGTAAAGTCGCAGACCTTGAACTGAAATTGGAAAAGGAAATTTCCACCAAAGGAAATCTAGGCTTAGGCCATACACGTTGGGCAACCCATGGGGTCCCAAATGACGTCAACTCCCACCCACATTTATCCAATTCGGGTAATCTGGTGATCATTCATAATGGAATCATTGAAAATTATGAGAGTTTAAAGACAGAGCTTAAAAAACGTGGCTATACGTTCAAATCTGATACCGATACTGAAGTCCTTATCAATCTGATTGAAGATGTCATGAAAAATGACCATCTTAAACTCGGAAAAGCTGTTCAAATTGCATTGAATCAGGTTGTTGGAGCTTATGCGATTGCGGTTTTTGATAAAAACAAACCCAACGAAATTGTCGTTGCCAAATTGGGTAGCCCATTGGCTATCGGGATAGGTGATGACGAATTTTTCATAGCAAGCGATGCCTCACCATTTATAGAATATACAAGAAATGCCATCTATCTTGAAGATGAAGAAATGGCGATAATCCGCAGAGGAAAGGATCTGAAGATTAGGAAAATCAAAGACGATTCATTAGTAGATCCATACATACAAGAACTTCAAATAAATCTTGAGCAAATTGAAAAAGGTGGCTTCGATCATTTCATGCTTAAGGAAATTTACGAACAACCAAATGCCATCAGAGACACCTACAGAGGACGAATGTTGGTCAATGAAGGCATCATCAAATTGTCGGGTGTTGAGGACAACATGAAAAAGTTCTTAAATGCAGACCGCATCATTATTGTAGCCTGTGGCACTTCGTGGCATGCAGGTCTAGTAGCCGAATACATATTTGAAGACTTGGCAAGAATTCCTGTGGAAGTGGAATATGCCTCCGAATTTAGATACAGGAATCCTGTCATCACTGAAAAGGATGTTGTTATTTCCATCTCACAATCTGGCGAAACGGCAGACACTCTGGCTGCCATAAAATTGGCAAAGTCAAAAGGTGCATTCGTGTTTGGGGTCTGCAACGTCGTCGGTTCATCCATAGCTAGAGAGACCAAAGCAGGGGCATATACCCATGCAGGCCCTGAGATTGGGGTTGCTTCCACCAAAGCCTTTACTACCCAAATCACAGTTTTGACATTGATTGCACTGCGGCTGGCAAGAGCGAGAGGCACAATTTCAAGTTCAGATTTCAGGTTGCATTTATTGGAGTTGGAGATGATTCCTGATAAAGTAAAAAAAGTACTTGAATCTGAAGCACATATAAAAAATATTGCGAACATCTACAAAAATTCGAAAAACTTCCTATATATGGGAAGAGGGTATAATTTCCCAGTGGCATTGGAAGGTGCCTTAAAATTAAAGGAGATTTCATATATCCATGCAGAAGGCTATCCAGCAGCCGAAATGAAACATGGCCCCATCGCACTTATTGATGAAAATATGCCCATCGTAGTCATTGCAACAAAAAAAGGACATTATGAAAAAGTAGTCAGTAATATTCAAGAAATAAAATCAAGAAAAGGTAAAATTATAGGTATTGTTACCGAAGGGGATGTGAGTGTTAGAGCTTTGGCAGATCACGTAATTGAGGTCCCAGAAAGCCTGGAATCATTATCGCCGCTCCTTACAACAATCCCTTTGCAGTTATTATCCTACCATATCGCGGTAATGTTGGGCAGAAATGTGGATCAGCCGCGAAATTTGGCTAAATCCGTAACTGTGGAATAACTTCTTTTAAATTTGCCTTCAACCCCCTAAAACTCTCAACTTTTGAGAGTTTTTTTTATCATTTGCATTATGGAATCAATAATATAAAACAGCATAATTAGTTACTAACTCCTATGCGCGCATAATTTTTTGGGGAAATTTAATTTTTTAACATTTAATTAATTATATTGCTCTACTAAATTTAACTGATTCCCTGATATGAAAACATTCCTAAAGATTTTAACGCTGTGCTGTTGTACACTATCTTTTGCGCAATCAACTGTTACTGGTAAAGTAACCGACAATACTGGGCAACCACTGCCTGGTGCAAACATTATCATCGTTGGTACTTCAACCGGTACTATTTCTGATTTTGATGGAAATTACACCTTGAATTACAACCAATCGCCTCCATTTAACATAACGGCAAGCAGTGTTGGTTTTGAGTCTCAAACCCTACAAGTTACCACTTCTCCGCAAACTTTGGATTTTGTATTGGTGGAAGGGACGTCACTTGATGAAGTTGTCATTTCTGCCTCGCGAACACCGGAGCGTATCTTTGAATCTCCTGTCACCGTTGAGCGTTTTGGTCTTAAAGAAATAAAGAATACAACCTCCGTAGATTTCTATGGCGGTTTGGAAAACCTTAAAGGTGTGGATGTCAATACCAATAGTTTAACTTTCAAATCGGTCAATACCAGAGGTTTTGCGACTTTTGCCAACACTCGTTTTATGCAGTTGGTAGATGGAATGGATAACTCTTCACCCGCATTGAACTTCCCCATTGGAAACTTGGTAGGGATGAACGAGACTGACGTCTTCAGCGTAGAGCTTTTACCTGGAGCTGCGTCTGCCCTTTATGGCGCAAACGCGTTTAACGGTATCTTGTTTATGACCAGTAAAAATCCTTTCGATTTCCCAGGAATCAGTGCTTACCACAAGCAAGGCATTACCTCCCAAGAAGCTGGTGGTGATAATACGTATAGAGATTCTGGAATCAGAGCCGCTTATAAATTCAGCGATAAGTTTGCCGCAAAAGTTAACTTTGGATGGTTAAAAGGTACCGACTGGACTGCGAACAATTATCAAGGAAAACCAGGTACTGGTGATACAAGAGCAAGTGTAGGTTATGATGGTTACAATATTTATGGCGATGAAGTTGCTCGAAATATCAGAACTGCTGGTGGTGGATTGGGAATTCTTCCTGATGTTGTTGTAAGTAGAACGGGTTATGAAGAACGTGATTTGACAGATTATAATGCTGAAAGTATCAAAACTGATTGGGGACTCTATTTTAGACCTTGGGCCAATGATTTTGAAATTCAGTACGTAGGAAAGTTCGGAACAGGTAATACCATTTACCAAGGCACCAATAGATACAACATCGATGGA
>JBGTDZ010000259.1:0-4230 GCA_041748055.1 Aquaticitalea sp. | reverse complement strand
ATGGCTGGTCTTTTGGGGCATGGCGATTCATTTGTGCTGCGCGACCCTTCTGGCATTCGACCTGCCTATTATTATCAAGACGATGAAGTTGTCGTTGTTGCCTCAGAACGTCCCGTTATTCAAACTGTATTTAATGTCAATTTTGAAGATGTAAAAGAATTGAAACCAGGACATGCCATAATTACAAAAAAATCGGGCGATACTTCCATCAAAAAAATTATTGAACCTTTGGAGCGAAAAGCCTGTTCGTTTGAACGCATCTATTTTTCCAGAGGAAGTGATGCTGAAATTTATCAGGAGCGAAAACAATTGGGCAAATTATTGATGCCTAAGGTTTTGGAAGCAATAAATTACGACACAAAAAATACGGTTTTCTCATACATACCGAACACCGCCGAAACTTCATTTTTCGGAATGATTGAGACGGTGGAAGACCATCTCAATAAAAAGAAAACCAAAGCCATACTTGATGGCAATGGACAACTCTCAGCTGAAAAAGTCACCTTGATACTCAGCGAAAGACCTCGTATCGAAAAAATTGCCATCAAGGATGTTAAGCTTCGAACCTTCATTACGGAAGACAGTAGTCGCGACGATTTGGTTGCTCACGTTTATGATGTTACCTATGGCGTTATCAAACCTACAGACAACCTAGTAATTATTGACGATAGCATCGTGAGAGGCACCACTTTGAAAAAAAGCATCATCAAAATGATGGATCGTTTGCATCCCAAAAAAATCGTTGTGGTGTCTTCGGCACCACAAATTCGTTATCCCGATTTTTATGGTATCGACATGGCGCGATTGGAAGGTTTGATTGCTTTTAGAGCGATGTTGGAACTTTTAAAAGAGAATGGCAAATATCAGTTAGTGGAAGATGTCTATCATAAATGTAAGGCCCAAATTGAGCTTGAGGACAAACATGTGCAAAATTTTGTTAAAGAATTGTACGACGAATTCACAACCGAACAGATTTCCGATAAGATTGCAGAATTAATCTCTGATACTACTGTAAAGGCGGAAGTAAAAACTATTTTTCAGACGGTGGAAAATTTGCATTTAGCGTGTCCAAAAAATTTGGGCGACTGGTATTTTACAGGAAATTATCCCACTGTTGGAGGAAATAGAGTTGTCAATAAAGCGTTCATTAATTTTTATGAAGGAAATGATGAAAGAGCGTATTGATCTATAGCTTTTCATCAAGGACAAAAATGCCAAAAATAAACAGGTAAACTATAAAAATTGCACTTTATCGGATAATATTGCATTTTATCTAATATTTGTGAATCATTAAATAAATTCAGCATACTTTAGAACTACCATAACATAAGTAGGTTAAGTTCATGGTAGATTTGGGGCAAAAAAAGGTGAACTTGTGTTCACCCTTTTTTATTTTTTTCCAGTCGCATAATTGAAATTTTATCATCCGAAATGACTTTATAATAGACTGTACTTGATAGTAAAAACATGTCGTTAAACGACAATACTATGACAATGCATCCTTTAGCCTAATTTATAAGTCGTTTGTCTAATAAATTTATTTAATGGATTCAAGTACTGCTATATTTGTCATATCCATAACATAAGTAGGTTAAGTTTATGGTAGATTTGGGGCAAAAAAGGTGAACACTCGTTCACCTTTTTTCATTGATATCTGCGAAGCGGGCTATCTCATAAAATTTATTTAAATTCTATTTTTTAATTACCCATAGTTCACAAAAAAAGCAAACCTAAAATGGTCTGCTTCCAATTGATTGTTCCGTTATTTAAAATAAAGAACCCAAAACGTTTTTAAAACCATGCAGAAAACAGATTTTATTTCGCCTCAGCATAACGTCTTTCCACCTCATTCCAGTTAATCACGTTAAAAAACGCATTGATATAATCAGGACGTTTGTTTTGATATTTTAAATAATAGGCGTGCTCCCAAACATCCAATCCTAAAATAGGTGTGCCTCCACATCCTGTCCCTGGCATCAGCGGATTGTCTTGGTTGGGAGTAGAACAAATTTCTACCTTGCCTCCTTTATGGACACATAGCCAAGCCCAGCCTGAACCGAACCTGGTGGCTGCCTCTTTACTGAATTCATCTTTAAAGGTGTCAAAAGAGACATATTTGGATTCAAGAGCATCTTTTAAATCGCCAGTAAGCTTTCCTTTATTATCGGGGTTCATTATTTCCCAAAACAAAGAATGATTATAATAGCCACCACCATTATTTCTAACGGCTTTGTCTTTCATATCCAAGTTGATAAGAATGTTTTCTATGGTTTTCCCTTCTGAATCAGTGCCTTTGAGGGCATCGTTCAACTTGTCAGTATAACCTTGATGGTGTTTGGTATGATGAATTTCCATCGTGCGAGCATCAATGTGAGGTTCTAAAGCGTCATATGCATATTTTAATTTCGGTAATTCGAAAGCCATAATAGTCTGTTTTTAGTATGTTAATATTTAATTCTTTCAAATTTAAGCATAAAACAGCGCATTAAAAAATATAAAACGGATGGCCGGAACAGTCTTATAAAAATTTTAACATTTGGAGATTGATTTTCTTTTTGGACAAATTATTCCTTTAAAACCATGAGAGTTTTTATCTTGTATCAAAATTGATTGAATGTACCAAGACTCAGCCTTTACCATTTATAATGCTTCTGCTGGAAGCGGAAAAACCTATACTCTTGTAAAAGACTATCTCAAAATTCTTCTCAAATCGAAATCACCCTTGGCCTTCAAAACCATATTGGCCCTGACATTTACCAACAAAGCAGTGGCCGAAATGAAAGAACGCATCATTAGGACGCTTCAAGAGTTTTCTGATAAAACTATTTTGACAGAACCAAATTCCATGTTTGACACACTTTCCTTAGAACTTGAAATCGAACCAAAACTGCTCCATCAAAAATCAATTTCAATCTTGCAAACCATTGTTCACAATTATGCCTCGTTTGACATTTCCACAATTGATAAATTCAACCATAAACTGATACGCACCTTTGCATATGACCTAAAATTGCCATTGAACTTTGAAGTAGAGCTCGACACGGTAAATTTATTGAGCAAGGCCGTGGACAAACTGATTGAAAAGGCCGGAACCGATGACGAGCTTACCAAAATTTTGGTTGACTTCGCTATTGAAAAAGCTGATGATGATAAAAGTTGGGACCTTACCTATGATTTTAATCATATTGCGAAACTGCTCATCAATGAAAATGACATTCCATATATTGATACTTTAAAGGATAAAACACTTGAAGATTTTAAGGGTCTCAAATCGCAATTGTCAACCTCTATAAAAATTCTGGAAACTGAAATCACCCTAAGAGCTCAAGAAACCTTAGATCTATTACTGAATCAGGGTTTGCACTTTGACGATTTCACTGGTGGTTATTTACCGAAATACTTTCAAAAATTGCTTGATGGTGATTACATTGTGGATTTTGGATCGGGATGGCAAACAAAACTGCAAGAAGGGGAAACACTTTATCCAAAGCGCGTTTCACCTCACATAGCGGCTACCATTGATTCGATTCAAGCTCAACTTAGCATCAATTTCACAAGCACAAAAAACAAACTGTTTCAATATAAATTTTTGAAAAATGTGTTAAAAAATAGCACGCCATTGTCTGTTTTGAACGGCATCAACATTAGTTTAAACGAATTAAAGGACGAAGACGATTTGCTTTTGATCTCGGAATTCAATGCGCTTATCAGCAATGAAATAAAAAATCAACCTGCGCCTTTTATCTATGAGCGCATTGGAGAAAAGTTCAAACATTTTTTTATTGATGAGTTTCAGGATACCTCGCAACTGCAATGGGAAAATTTAATTCCTTTGATCAAGAATGCACTTTCAGGAGAAAATTTAAAAGGAGAAACGGGCACTGCAATGTTGGTTGGTGACGCCAAGCAAGCCATTTATCGTTGGCGAGGCGGAAAAGCTGAACAGTTTATTGATTTATATACCGACGCCAATCCGTTTTTTGTGCCTAAATGTGTTGAAAATCTGCCTTCCAATTATCGAAGCACTAAACAAATCGTTGATTTCAACAATTCCTTTTTTAAACAGCTTTCAGAATTTGTTTTTTCAAATGAAAAGCATAAAAGCATCTATCAGCAAAGCCATCAGGATGTAACAATTGATGAGGAAGGCTATGTGGAGTTGTCGTTTTTGGACATTAAAAACATGGAAGAAGATGAAGATAAAAGCCTTTTGCACTGTCAAAAAGTTTT
>JBGTDZ010000258.1:0-3066 GCA_041748055.1 Aquaticitalea sp. | reverse complement strand
AATGCCGATGCCAATAAAAATGTGAAGGCATATTTAAGGGTCCTACCTTTTTTAAGCTCTATTTTTCTATAGGTTAACGAATCGGAATCGTAATAATATTTTACCTTACTCATTGGTTATTTTATACTATTTTTGCAGTTGAATATGACATTTTTTGTCATAAACTATAAAAGCAAACGGACAATCCTTCAAATTATTGGAACTGTAAATTTAATAAAACTTAATGACAATTTTATAAAGAAGGTTTAATTGCCCAAAATTAGGAATAGTTTTGATGCATTCTCCCAAAGCTGCTTTTTTTAACAGCAAATTACCAGAACTAAGACTAGTCAAATTATATATGAAGTCGCAAGAGATACGCTCCAAATTTTTAAGCTTTTTCAACGAAAAAAACCATGCCATTGTTCCCTCGGCACCAATGGTGCTAAAAAATGACCCCACATTGATGTTTGTCAATTCTGGGATGGCGCCATTTAAAGAGTATTTTTTGGGAAATGCCAAACCGAAATATAACCGAATTGCAGATACCCAGAAATGTCTAAGAGTATCTGGCAAGCATAACGATTTGGAAGAAGTTGGATACGATACTTATCATCATACTTTGTTTGAAATGTTGGGCAACTGGAGTTTTGGTGATTACTTTAAAAAAGAAGCCATCGCCTGGGCGTGGGAATTATTGACGGAAGTCTATGGGATTAAAAAGGACATGCTATACGTAACGGTATTTGAAGGGGATGAAGGCGATAATTTGCCTATGGATTCGGAGGCATTTAATTTATGGAAATCCTTTATTTCTGAGGACAGGATTTTGATGGGAAACAAAAAAGACAATTTCTGGGAAATGGGTGACCAAGGACCTTGTGGCCCATGTAGTGAAATCCATGTCGATATTCGTTCGGCTGAAGACAAAGCAAAAGTTGATGGGAAATCATTGGTAAATGCCGATCATCCTCAAGTGGTCGAGATCTGGAACTTGGTCTTTATGCAATACAATAGGAAAGCCAATGGATTTCTTGAATCTTTGCCAGATAAACATATTGATACTGGTATGGGTTTTGAACGACTATGCATGGTTTTGCAAGGTGTTCAATCCAATTATGATACTGACGTTTTTACGCCAATCATCAGAGAAATTGAGACCATATCAGATAAAAAATACAAATCCGTAAGGATAAGTCACGACTTGTCCACTTCGCAGTATGAATCGGAAGAAGAAATTTTCCAACAGGAAAAAATAAATATCGCCATTCGTGTTATTTCTGACCACGTTAGAGCCGTTGCATTCTCTATCGCAGATGGGCAATTGCCTAGCAACACTGGTGCGGGTTATGTGATTCGCCGTATTTTGAGGCGTGCGATTCGTTATAGTTTTACATTTTTGGATCAAAAGGAACCTTTTATTTATCGATTGGTGGATGTATTGAGCCAAAGAATGGGTGATGCATTTCCAGAATTGAAATCCCAAAAACAACTGATTGAAAATGTCATCAAAGAAGAGGAACAATCATTTTTACGAACTTTGGACCAAGGTTTGGTATTGCTGAACCGTATTGTGGATGACTCCAAATCGGATTCTATTTCTGGCGAAAAAGCTTTTGAACTTTACGATACGTTTGGATTTCCGATTGATTTAACGGCATTGATTCTTCGCGAAAAAGGCTTGAATCTCGATGAGAAAGGTTTTCATACCGAAATGCAAAAGCAAAAAAAGCGTTCTCGTGCAGCGAGCGAAATGTCCACTGATGATTGGACAATTCTAATGAACGATGCCGAAGAAGAATTTGTGGGTTACGATTTTCTGGAAGCCAATGTGAAGCTGACACGATATAGAAAGGTAGTCTCTAAGAAAGATGGCGAAATGTTTCAGCTTGTATTTAATTTGACGCCTTTTTATCCAGAAGGGGGCGGACAGGTTGGCGATAAAGGTTATTTGGAAGACATTCATGGCGACGTAATTTATATATTGGACACCAAGAAGGAAAACAACCTCATCATTCACTTTGCAAAAAATATTCCGAGGCATATCAATGAAACCTTTAAAGCGGTTGTTGATGTAAAACAACGATATAGAACAGAATGCAATCACACCGCCACGCATTTGTTGCACCAAGCTTTGCGGGAAGTTTTAGGAACACATGTAGAACAGAAAGGTAGTGCAGTACATTCAAAATACTTGAGATTTGACTTTTCTCATTTTTCCAAATTGACAAATGAAGAATTGCAGGATGTCGAAAACTTTGTCAATGCCCGGATTGAAGGAAAATTGCCAATAATTGAAAAGCGCAACATTCCAAAGGAAGAAGCCATAGCCGAAGGTGCTATGAGTCTATTCGGTGAGAAATATGGTGATACGGTCAGGGCAGTTCGTTTTGGAAAGTCCATAGAACTTTGTGGCGGAACGCATGTGAAAAATACAGGTGATATTTGGCATTTCAAGATTATATCCGAAGGCGCAGTCGCTGCTGGAATTCGTAGAATTGAAGCGATTACTAATGATGCCGTTAAGGATTATTATCAAGAGCATGAGAATTCATTTTTTAAAATAAAAGATTTGCTTAACAACGCCCAAGAACCTTTAAAAGCATTGCAAAATCTGCAGGCTGAAAACACGGATTTGAAAAAGCAAATAGAAAACCTATTAAAGGACAAAGCAAAAAACATAAAAGGTGATTTAAACAATGAATTAACCGATATCAATGGCATTAAGTTTTTGGCCAGGAAATTGGATTTGGATTTAGCTGGAATCAAGGATTTGTCTTTTGAAATGGGTCAACAATATGACAATTTGTTCTTATTGTTTGGGGCGGAGATTGATGGGAAGGCCCTATTGTCATGTTATATATCCAAGGAATTGGTAGAAAGTAAAGGCTTGAACGCAGCAATCATCGTGCGCGAACTTGGAAAATATATCCAAGGTGGTGGTGGTGGACAACCGTTTTTTGCAACTGCTGGAGGAAAGAATCCTGCTGGGATTGAAGAGGCTTTAAAGGCAGCGAAAAAATACTTATAATAATTTGATAAGATTCCCACTTTCTTGGGAAATATTATGAAACTCCAAACCCAAAT
>JBGTDZ010000257.1:0-3768 GCA_041748055.1 Aquaticitalea sp. | reverse complement strand
TAATGTCTTTTAATTCTTTGTAACGCTGCAAGGTCCCTTGCACTCGACGCGCCACATCATAATGCTCTTGACCAATCACCAAAGGATCTAATTGTCGACTGGTTGAATCCAAGGGATCAATCGCTGGATAAATACCTAGTTCTGCAATTTTACGGGATAAAACAGTTGTGGCATCCAAGTGGGCAAACGTGGTAGCAGGAGCAGGATCGGTTAAATCATCCGCAGGTACGTAAACCGCTTGCACAGAGGTAATAGAACCTCTTTTTGTTGAGGTGATACGCTCTTGCATAGCACCCATCTCTGTTGCCAGAG
Source organism: Aquaticitalea sp. (assembly GCA_041748055.1). Lineage (GTDB taxonomy): Bacteria > Bacteroidota > Bacteroidia > Flavobacteriales > Flavobacteriaceae > JBPOFM01. The sequence continues at coordinate 3,456 of JBGTDZ010000257.1, read as the reverse complement.
TTGGTTGGTAACCTACGGCAGAAGGCATACGACCCAATAACGCAGATACTTCAGAACCCGCTTGTGTAAAACGGAAGATGTTATCAACGAAGAACAATACGTCTTTCCCTTGTCCTTCACCGGCACCATCACGGAAATATTCAGCAATGGTCAATCCTGATAAGGCCACACGGGCACGCGCTCCCGGAGGTTCGTTCATTTGTCCGAACACGAAAGTCGCTTTGGACTCTTTCATCACTGCCATATCTACCTTAGAAAGATCCCATCCACCTTCTTCCATAGAATGCATAAAGTCATCACCATACTTGATAATTCCTGACTCCAACATCTCTCTCAAAAGGTCATTCCCTTCACGAGTTCTTTCTCCAACACCAGCAAATACTGATAATCCACCGTGACCTTTTGCAATATTGTTGATCAACTCCTGAATCAATACTGTTTTACCAACACCAGCACCACCAAACAATCCAATTTTACCACCTTTTGCATAAGGCTCGATCAAATCGATTACTTTGATCCCGGTAAATAAAACTTCTGTAGAAGTTGAAAGATCTTCAAATTTTGGTGCTTGTCTGTGGATGGGTAATCCAGCGTCGCCAGCTTTCGGCAAATCACCAAGTCCATCAATAGCATCTCCGATGACATTAAACAAACGGCCATATACATCTTCACCAATTGGCATTTGTATAGGATTGCCAGTTGCAAGCACTTCTGTCCCTCTGCTCAAACCATCTGAAGAATCCATCGCAATGGTACGGACGGTATCTTCACCGATGTGGGATTGAACTTCTAATACTAACAGAGATCCATCAGCTTTTTTAATTTCTAATGAATCATAGATTTTTGGAAGGGTAGAACCAGCTTCAAACGCAACGTCAATCACTGGACCAACGATTTGTGCAACTTTACCTGTAACTTTTGACATTACTTATGTGTTTAATGTTGAATTGAAATTTAATATGAAAAACATTTTCCCCCAATCAGCTTGGGCACTTCGTTTTTCGCGCTGCAAAGATATAGGTTTTAATTTAAAAAGAAAGTATGTTTTTTTGGTTTTTTAGATATAAAAAAACCTTCATTCCAAAAAATCGGATGAAGGCGTGATATAAGAATTTATGTTTAAAAAACTATCGTAAAGATTCAGGGTAATTTGTTGGATAATTACCTGGATCTGCTTTAACGCCGGCCGCTATAAAATTTGAACCATATGTGGCATCAATAGCTTCGAGCATTTTATTTGCCAAAACCGCATAACCTCTTGTAGTTAAATGAATACCATCAACACTTATTAATCCTCCGGTGGCTAAACTAGTTGTAAAAATAAAGTTGCCATCTGAAACACCCACCGAAGCTGCTTCTTGTAAGATACCCTTAAAATCGACCAATGCTAGTCCTTTTGCAGCTGCTACAGATTCAATTGTAGCATTATAAGCATCTGTTGCTGTTTTAATGGCTAGTTGTTCACTAGGTATTAATACCCATTTGTCAGCCAAAGGAACTGCAACTCCATTTACTGTTAATGGATTACCAGGGATAGCCAAAGTTCCTATAAAACTTAAAGCAGGTAATACCAATAAATCATTTGCTGTTGCCTGTCTGTATTTAGGAAGACCCGCAAACGCTGGATTGATTGCTCCAAGATTGGTCAAGGTTTCATCAACAATCACTACGGCATTGCTAGGACTAGCGGAAAAAGATATCATTCTAGAATCCGCTTCTTCTTGAGTAAATAAACCTGTTCCAGCTAACGCCCCTGCTGCAGCTTGAATGCCACCGTTGTAAGGAGCGTAAGCTTGGTTTAATGCTCCTGCTGTTGCAGCATCCAATGGTACTGGATTATAAGGGACCGTTGTGAAATGAGGTAAGTTTGTAATGTATGGAACGTTAGCTACGACACCTTTGACACCATTTGCGGTTAGTGCATCAACCATTGTGGTGAACACTTGGGCAAATACATTGGGATCGGTAATATCATTGCCGCCATAAGATGCAGGAATGAAATTCCCAGTTTGATCAACACCTGTACCACCTGATGTAGCAAAAGATAACACGTCATTAACACCAACTTCAGAAAGTGTAAAAAACGTTGGATTTTGAGCAACAGCATCACCAAGAATGGTTGCAATTGGAGAAGATGCCATTCGTGCGAAATAGGGATTAGCTGCACCTATGGGTACACCTGCCAAATTACCATATCCAGATGCCAAAAAATGAAAACTTTTTGCTCCAGGAACACCCATATTATTAAATGGACCAGAGAGAACATTAGTAACTTCCGTTGTTGGAACTGCGTCTAAAGGAGTTGGCCTTCTTGTCGTAAGATTGAAATAAAAACGAGGGCCTTGAATTATATTTCCGGCAAATAGTAATCCACCAATATTATCATTCATTAATGGTTGTGTAAAGGTGGCACTGCCATTAGCATTTATAAATTGGTCATTCAAAATTTTTGGAAATGAATTTTGCTGTCCTGCAATAAACAATGCACCATCGGTAAAGCCTGCGGTAAAAGAGGCTCCAACAGCGACATATTTTGAAACATCTATCGAACCGGCCGTAAATGCTGGAATCGGTTCAGGATCTGGCGTATAATCGTAGTCGTCTTCATTACAGGATGTAAATCCTATTAGGACAGCCGAAAGAAATAAATATTTTATAGTTTTCATTTTACAATAATTTTTTTATAAGTTATTAATTGTCCAAGATACATAGTACATGGAACCAATATTTGCGGTACCGATTGCGGTGAAATATTCATCGCCAAGTAAATTGGTTGCACCTACTTTGAAAGAGGATTTTAATGAGGTAACCGTGTAATTTAACTGTGCATCAACGACATGGTACGCTGGTACGTCGCCATTTCCAAAGGTTGCTTGCCAATAGTAGTTATCGCTCCATCTCCACGCAGCGTTGAATCCGAAGTTTTTAAATAAGGCTGTATTTCCAAAACTTAATTTGGTTTTGTGCTCAGGCGTATTAAAGCTTGTTAGAAAATCAGGGAAAGCTGCTTGATCAAAATCTTGTTTTGTGTAGGTATAACTTCCTCCTAAATCAAAACCTCCTAAAACTTTTACGTCGATACCAATAGATCCACCATAAGATTTAACGTCTGCTTCAGAATTCGTATAGGTTTGATATAACTGAAAATCTTCATTCGAAAGTGCATTTAAAGAAAGTCCATTATCATCAGCGATCCCGTAAAAAGGAGCAGCGACAATTTCTCCAGAGATAAAATCTTGGTACTTATTATAATAAATGCTCATATCTATGACTACTTTATTGATTTTCCCTCTATAACCAACCTCCATAGAAGTGATTTTTTCAGGTTTTACAATATCAGAATTTCCAACCTCTAAAAGACTTGCATCTCTATCGTTTAGTGTATTACCACTAGCCAGATAAGCGTCTACTGAAGAATTTAAATAAGAGTTTTCATAAGCTGCACGTCCTGTCTGT
>JBGTDZ010000256.1:0-17193 GCA_041748055.1 Aquaticitalea sp. | reverse complement strand
ACCAATTCGATAACTTGGAAGGTAGGAAATCAGGAATTGCTATTGGTAATATCCTTATTTCCGAGGCACTTACTGATGGTGCCCAAGACTAAAGATAAATTAATTGCTCACCGTTTTGTAAGATACAATATGCCCAAATGTTGCCGTGACGCAAAAAAAATCCATTCGTGATATACCTAATATACTTATATTAAGACTTCCAAACTTTCCTTAAAATGATTGGTCATTTCTGTAAAACATACGTTTTTTGGAACTACAACTTCGCAACATATAATCTTGTAAGAATAGTCTCATTATTGAAAATTACCACGATAGTACTCTAAAACTTTAATATGTAATAGATACTCATATTTTGCATTAATTAGATTTACCTGAGCGTTGTCTAGGTTATTCTTACTGGAGATATAATTAAGAAAATTGGACACTCCACTATTGAACCTTATTTCGTTAATACGATAAGATTCTTCGTAGGCTTCAACCTGTTTTAATAAACTTTGATGTCTGTTATAAACTGCTTCCATATCAAAATGAACTTGTGCAATTGTGTTTTTAATGTCTTGGTTGGTACGTTCTAATTCCAAAACCGATTCTTCTACGTTGATTTTCTCCAGTGCAACATTGTTTTTCGCTCTAAAACCATTAAAAAATGGCACTCTAACCGAGATGCCAATAACCGTACTTAAATTATTGTCCAACTGATCACTATACCTAATTTCGTCAGAAACAAATGTGTTTTGCTCAGTCAATACAAGTAAATCTTCGCCGTTAACAGTAACAAAATCGCCCGTTTCAACAATACTTGTACCTGTTGAGCTGAAAATTTCTGCCGCACTGGAATAATTGGTATTTACACCACCGAAAAGAGATACCTCAGGCGTAAATTGTGATTTTGCAACACTAACACCCTCTTTTGCAGCTGCTATGCGTAATTCTCTCACTTTAAAAGTTGCCAAATTTTGTAAGGCATCTTTATAAACTTCATCGGCAGACAAGTTATACTTTTCGAAATCCAGAACAAGATTTTGAGCATCGACCTCAACATTATTATCCAAATTCAGTAGTCGAGTTAAGCTCAATCTTGAATTATTCAAACTGCTCTGTGCTACTAAAATACTTGTTTCATCATTAGCTAACTGCCCTAAAATATCCGCATAATCCGCTGGATTTCCAGATTCATTCTTATAAAATTCTTCTTGTATTTTAAGTTGGTTTTTTGTTGTTTCAAATCGAGATTTGGCTAAATCCAAAACTGCCTTTGAGTTCAATACCTGAAGATATGCTAAAGTAACATTCAGAACCAAGTCTTGCCTTGCAGCTTCAAGCTCCATTTCGGATGCTTGCTTATTAAATCGATTCTGTTTAGCGGTATTGATCAATCTAAAACCATTAAAAATCGTGGCATCGAGACTTAAACCTAAATTGGAAAATGTCAATTTCTGATTGATAAAATCATTTGTAAAAGGGTCAATACTTCTCCCATCATTGACACCAACATTAAAATTTCCATTGATGGTTGGTAATAGATTGGCTTTCGATTGTTGGTAATTTATTTTTGAAGCATTAGCGAGTAGATCAGTTGATTTTAAATCCAAATTATTCTCCAACGCAATAGAAATGCATTCGTCCAGTGAATAACTTTTTTCAGCTTGGGTTTGGGCAAACCCTGACAATCCCATCATAAATACGATGGTGTATAAAAATAGTTTCTGTATCATAATTTTAGTCTTATTCTGGGACTATCTTCCCATCAAGTAGATTTATAATTCGAGAGCCATAAGCCGCATTGCTTTCAGAATGCGTGGCTTGAATAATCGTCACACCTTCGGTATTTAATTGAGAGAATAGTTCCATTATTTCAATGCTTTGTTTAGAATTTAGATTCCCAGTTGGTTCGTCTGCCAATATCAATTTTGGCTTTCCAATCAATGCACGAGCGATACCAACCAATTGTTGTTGTCCACCGCTCAATTGGATCGGGAATAAATCCTTTTTGCCGACAATATTGAATCTGTCCAACATATCTGCAACCAAAGCAGCACGTTCCGGAGATTTGATACTTTTATAAAGTAAGGGTGTTTCAATGTTCTCATAAACCGTCAACTCATCAATGAGATGATAGGCCTGAAACACAAAGCCGATATATTCTTTATACAGTTTCGATCGGTTCCGTTCTTTCATGATATGGACGGGTTCCCCTAAAAAAGTATAACTTCCTCCTGTAAAATCATCGAGCATTCCGATACAATTAAGTAGCGTTGATTTTCCAGAACCAGAAGGTCCCATAAGTGAAATGAATTCACCTTCTTTTACTGTTAAATTAATATCATCCAGCAGTGAAACTGTTTTACTTCCAGATTTTATTGTTCTAGAGGCTTCTCTTAAAGTTAATAATGTATATGCCATGAGTTAATGTCTTATCGAATTATATTGTTGCCCTTATTCTGTTTTTAAACTATCAACTGGATTTGCAATAGCTGCTCTAATGGCTTGAAAGCTTAAAGTTATAAGGGCTATCACTAAAGCCGCAATTCCGGTTACGGCAAAAATCCACCAATTGAGTTCAATCCTAAAGGCAAAATCCTGTAGCCATTGATTCATAAACCACCAGGAAATGGGTGCTGCAATTATGAAGGCAAGCATGACCAGTTTCACAAAATCGGTGGATAGCATTCTAACGATACTTATTACGGTAGCTCCCAATACTTTGCGTATGCCGATTTCTTTGGTGCGCTGTTCGGCGATGTAGGTTGCCAATCCAAACAGACCGAGACATGCAATGATGATGGCAAGTAATGCAAAGGCAAAGGCGACGGTCCCCACGCGCCTTTCTTGTTTGTACATATTGTCAAAAGCTTCATCCAAAAATTCATATTTAAATGGCATCCCTGGCGCGGCAGCCTTGTATTTGCTTTCAATTGTGGCCAACAGACCACTAACATCGGCCGAATTAAATCGGTATGCGGTTTCCCAACTATTTTCACCCAGTTTAAAACTTAATGCACCCACATTTTGTCGAAGAGAAGCGTAATTAAAATTTTTAACCACTCCTATTATGGTATGGATTATGGGCTTGTAGTTTTGGTCTGAAGTGTATAGTTTTTCACCGATGGGATTTTCAAAACCAGTTAATTTAGCGGCTGTTTCATTTAGAATCAACCCCGTGGAGTCTGAACCAAACTCGCGGGAGAAATTTCGACCCTCTTTCATTTCCATCCCAATGGTTTTAATATAATCGTAATCCACGCTCCAATATTGCATATTGAATCCGTTGGACTCGGTCATTACCGATTCGGTGGAAAAAGTTGTGTCTGCTCGCGAGGAACTCGCTACCGGTAAAAACCCTGCAAACGATGCTGATTTTACTTCTGCCAATTGTTCGATTTCATTTTTTAGGGATGTTCTTGTTTCACGAGGAAGTCCTGAATTGCTGACCACCAGTACTTGGTCTTTGTTGAACCCTAAATTGGCAGATTGAATATGATCAATCTGCTGATAAATCACTATGGTGCCAACTATCAATATGATGGAAGTCGCAAATTGAAATACCACTAAAAAATTTCTTAATGTATTTTTTTTTGGACCTGTTGTTAATTTCCCTTTTAAAACGCTAATGGGCTTAAAAGAAGAAAGAAAGAATGCTGGGTAAATACCTGCCAAAATCCCTACGATAAATGGCAATGCGATTAAGAAAATCAGAAATTTTGGACTTAATAACGAAGTCATGACAATCTCTTTCCCTGAAATATCATTGAACCAACCAAGAGACAACCAAACAAAGACCAAACTAACAAGGAGGGCCAAAACGGCAATTAAAGTGGACTCTGTCAGAAACTGCCAGATAAGCGATTTTTTTTCTGTACCCAGTACTTTACGAATACCGACCTCTTTTGCCCTCCCTGAAGATCTTGCAGTAGTGAGGTTCATAAAATTGATACAGGCAATCAATAAAATAAATAAAGCGGCTGCGGAAAAAATGTAAACATATTGAATATTGCCATTGGCTTCTAATTCCACATCTCTTGAAGAGTGCAAATGAATGTCCGTAATGGGTATAAGAGAATAGTCTAATTTATTTCCACTTGCCTCAAATTGATCCATGTTGTCAATCTTAAGATATTGTGCAGCTTGTGGAAGTATGTACTTGTTAATAACATACTTAAAGTTCTTATTGAATGTTTTATAATCCGTGCCCTCTTTCAATAAAACGTAAGTTTGAAAATTATGGCTTAAATAATTACCAAAATTATAATCCACATTCGCCATAGGGAAGAAAAAATCGAAATGGAAATGTGAGTTTTTTGGCATGTCTTCAATGACAGCCATAACTTTGTACAATGTTTTCGTATTATCATCGGTTTCCAGCATTTCGCCCATAGCAAGTTGGGGACTGCCAAAATAGCGTTTGGCAACGGTTTCCGTAATGACAACTGTGTTTGGCGCGTTCAAAGCTGTTTTCGTGTTACCTATGATTGCAGGAAGTGTAAAGACATCAAACAATGTAGAGTCGGCATGGACTACTGCTTCTTCACGTATGAATTCGTTTCCTTTCTTTATCAATTTAGCTCCTTGGCTCGCATACAATCTTACATATTGTTCTACTTCTGGATACTCATTTTTTAATGTTTCTCCCATTGGATCGGCACTCACTGCCATATGCAATTCTGTTCCTCCAAAAATAATATCAGAATTGATTCTATAAATGCGTTCTGCCTTGTCGTTGTATCGATCATAACTCAATTCGTCAATCACATACATCGATATCATTATAAAACAACCAATTCCCAATGACAACCCAATGATGTTGATGGCAGTAAAACCTTTGTTTTTCAGGAGATTCCTCCAGGCGATTTTGAAATAATTTTTAATCATGATTTTTTGTTTTTTGATTGATAAAATGTCATTCGGTTCTCAAATTTTTTACTGGGTTGGCAATGGCTGCTTTTATAGTTTGAGAACAGATGGCTATCAAACCCACTAATACAATTATTAATATAGCGCCAAGTACCAGTAACGGAAGCGTAGTTATCATATATGCAAAATTCTGCAGGATAAAACTGCCAAACAAATAGCTTAAAGGGGTGCCTATTAAAACGCCAATGCCAATAAGTATCATATAAGATCGGCTTAATAACAGTGTGATCGCTTTCACGTCGGCTCCCAACACTTTACGCACACTTATTTCTTTTAACCGCAACCTAGTACTATACATCACCATGCCCAGCATACCAAGACAGGCAATAACGGTGGTGAGGAACGAAACATATTCTATAATTTTTAAAATATCCAGTATCCCCGAACTGCTATATGCCTCATCAATTTCTTCGCTCATTAATGTATATTTTAATTCATGAACGGGGTCTGTTTTTTTCCAGATAGGAGAGATTGCCGCCATTACTTTATCTTTTGCAGCGGGTTCAAATGCAATATTCATGATGCTGAAATCAGAGGGTTTATTCCTGAGCGCCAGCGGACCAATTTCATAATTCATCGGTCGGAAATGAAAATCCTTTACCACACCCGTTACAGCCAGTGAAAGGGAATCATCAGAAATAATTGTCTGGCCAATGGCAGATGAAGCATCTTTAAATCCAAATGATTTCAGTGCAGTTTCGTTCAGGATCACTTCCGATTCCCTGTCGGCAGACATATCTTTACTGAAATTTCTCCCCGCTACAAATTTCATTTCAAGATTGTTGATATAATTGGCGTCAACCCTGAAATCACGCATTACAAAAGGGGCATCGGCAGCATTTTTTTTATAATCAGTAGCCATATCTTCCCAGGTACCCAGGCTGTGCGAAACTGCTCCAATACGTTTTACACCGGGTATCGCCTGAATCTCGGTGGCAAGTTTAGCATAATCATTGCCCTGTAACCTTACGATCAGCATATTCTTTTCGTTGATGCCATAATCTGCTTTCATTAAAAACTTTACTTGGGAACTGAGTACCAGCACCACTGAAATAAAAACAACAGACAGGGTAAACTGCAGCACCATTAAAGCTTTGCGTAAAGAGAACCTTTTGTTTACTTTATTGCCTATCGTATTTTTTAATACCAGCACCGGTTTAAATGCAGATAAATAACCTGCAGGCAGCATACCTGCCACAAAACCAATGATGACAGCAAACAAAACAAAATATCCGTATACCAAATAGTCTTCTTTAAGGTCGATTGAAAATTGGCTAGTAAGATGCAATTTTAAAAAAGCAGATTTTAAATAAAAAAGCATTAGATATGAAAACACAAGTGAAATCAGTGCAAAAACGATTGATTCAATAATAAATTGAAAAAATATTTGCCTCCGCTCTGCACCCATTACCTTACGCACACCAATTTCTCTAGCACGTTTTAATGATTTTGCGATCATCAGGTTGGTATAATTTAAACCTGCCATAAACATAATAATAAAAGCAAGCATAGCCAGGAATTTCAAGGTTACATCCGGCAAGGCCTTACCCATATTATTCGACATTAACGGGCCAGGTGTAATGGCCTTTAATGGTTGCAAATAAAATTCATAACCTTTATCTCTAGTTTCAAGTTTACGCCCGTTATAATTTTTATGGTTAATCTCTGCCAGCACTGCATTGGCCTCTTTGGCCTGCACTCCAGCCTTCAGTTTTATATAAACATAACCCGAATAATAATTATTCCAGTCCTGCAAAACCGGCGTTACCGCTTTTTGTTTTTCCAAACTGGCAAGTGCAAGGGTAGAAACCATTACTTCAAAATCAAAGTGAGATTTAGATGGCGGAGTTTCAAATATACCTTTTACAATAAATTCTCCATAACCTTTAATTGTTACCGTTTTACCTAACGGGTTGGCATTCCCAAATATTTTTTTTGCAGATACGTGCGTAAGTAAAATATCATCCGGAGACTTTAGTGCAGTTGCCGGGTTACCTTTCTCCAGTTTAAAATTGAATACATTTAAAAATGAAGGGTCTGCAAAAAAGCCGTGCACAGGTACACTTACATTTTCGAAAACAGCATCTCCATTTAGCTGACTGTTGATCCTCACTACATCATCTGTTAATGAATAATTCTCTTTGAGTGCAGTTCCCAAAGCAAAAGGAGCGGAGGCGTAAAGTTCAGCTCCACCATCTGTTCTGATTGCCTTGGTATCAACCCTATAAATCCTGTCGGCATCTTTATGAAAATCATCAAACGAATATTGGTCCTTTAAAATGAGGATCACCAGCAAGCCAAGTGACATACTCACAGACAGGCCAATAATATTGATAAGTGAAAAACTACGGTTGCGAAATATATTCCTCCAAGCTATTTTGACATAATTTTTAAACATGATTTATATGGATTACTGTTCGTTTTCTTGATTTGGCTTCAACATTTCAGTATAAATAGTTGGTTGGTTAGTTTTATACAGAAGTGTTTTCCGCCTAGTTGATTGATTGATGAATGTCGATTGCTTAAAGTTGTCACATCGCCAAAATATTTTCCGTTACCTTTTGTCCATCTAACATTCTGATAATTCGATGGCTATACTTTGCATCGTGCTCGCTATGTGTCACCATAATGATTGTGGTGCCTGCTTCATTTAAATCGATAAGCAAATCCATGACTTCATTGCCATTGGTGCTATCTAAATTACCAGTAGGCTCATCGGCAAGAATCAGTTTTGGATTATTGACAACTGCTCGTGCCACGGCGACACGTTGTTGCTGGCCACCTGATAATTGTTGGGGGAAATGATTGCGACGATGCATGATTTGCATTTTTTCCAACACGGCTTCCACCTGAACTTTACGATCTGCCGTTTTGACGCCTGTATAGATTAATGGCAATTCCACGTTTTCAAAAACGGTCAATTCGTCGATGAGGTTAAAACTCTGGAATACGAAACCGATGTTATGTTTCCGCAATTCAGAACGTTTGCGCTCGTTATATCCAGCGACTTCCACACCGTTGAACAAAAAGCTACCACCATCTGGATCATCCAGTAAACCCAGAATGTTCAATAATGTTGATTTACCACAACCGGAAGGTCCCATAATAGCCACAAACTCGCCATGCTTCACATGAAATGACAATTTGTTTAAGGCAATGGTCTGAACTTCTTCGGTTCGATAATATTTCTCTAAATCCGTAATTTGTATCATTGTATTCGTTTTTTGTTTAATTGTTTATTAGTGTTGAGTTGTGAGTTGTGAGTTGTTTGTAGTTAGATCAGAACTATTATTCATAAATTTTCTTTTTTTCTATTCTATTCAATCGTCGGTCATCGGTCATCAGGCTTTTTCACTTCAAAACAAGCTCATCCGTATCTCCGTAAGAATCATAGCTGGATGTCACGACTTTATCGCCTGGGTTCAATCCCTCAAGCACTTCATAATATTCTGTGTTTTGGCTTCCTAAACGGATATCTACGCGATAAGCAGTCCTCCCATCATCACTCACTTTAAAAATCCAATTGCCGCCAGTTTTTTGGAAAAATCCACCTTTGGCGACGAGCAATGCTTCCTTTTCTGCACTCAACGCCACACGGATTTGCAAATTTTGACCTCTTCTGATGCCTTCCGGCACCTCGCCTTCAAACTTCATATCTACCTGAAAACGTCCATTGTTGACTTGTGTAAATACTTTTTTTATTGCAAGGGTATAGGTTTTATTGTTGAGTGTGAAAGTTCCTGTTTGTCCGTTATAAATCCTTGAGATATAATGTTCATCAATATCAACTCTCACCTTATAGCCACTGGTTACATCAACTTGACCCAGTCGTGTTCCTTTATCAATGGATTGTCCAATTTCGGCATCTAACGACGTTAATTGTCCATCAATGGGAGAGCGAACAATTAAATCACCAACTTTTTTTCGCATTAATTCTAATGCACTTTGGGTTCGGGAATAGGAGTTTTTGGCCTGATTGACCTCTAATCTTGCAGAGATTGTGTCTTCAGATAGCACCTGTTCTGACAATTTCATACGTTCTTTTTGGTAGTCATAATTATTTTTGGAAGACTCGTAATCCATTCTTCCGATAGCACCTTTATCATACAAACGCTTGTTCAAATCATAGATGCGTTTGGCCTCAATGAGACTGTTCTCTACATCTGTAAATTGATTTTGTCTATTAATGGTATTCTGACGCGCTGCATTTTGGGAAATCTGCATTTGGGTCAATAGGTTGTAAACCGACGTTTCCTGATTGACCAAGCTCAACTCCAAATCGGTATTGGATAATCTCAAAATTGGTTCTCCTAGCTTTAGAATAGCACCATCTTCCACAAATTTCTCTTCGACGCGACCACCTTCCAAAGCATCCAAATAAATGGTAGTAACCGGCAACACAATACCATTGACAGGGATATTTTCCTGAAACACATTTTTGGCAACAGTACTAATGGAAATACGTTCTTTTTCCACGTTCAATTTAGAACCACCCGAAGTTTGTAAAATGACATAAACGATTAATGCTACCACAGCGATGATACCACCAATAAGTCCTAATCTTTGGTTTGAAAATCTTTTCTTTTGAATTGGAACGTCCATTTTTAATTTATTGATTGCATAATATTGATAGGGAAGATAGTGCCATAAATGTAACTTTCTTAAAATGAATATTATAAGTATTTAAAAATTTTACCAAGTGTCCGATTTTGATACAGGTTATGTTCGAAAACGCACACTTTTTGACCCTGGATTATTTTTGGTTTTTGAATCTTTAGAAGCTGAATAGAATGTTGTAATATTGTAATGATGATATTAAAAAACGCTACAATATTGGTCATTGATGACGACGCTGATGTGCTTACTGCACTGCGATTACTATTAAGACCGCTCGTAAAAGAGGTCATTACGGAAAAAAATCCTAGCAATATTTCGTCGCAAATAGAGCGAACGACTTATGACATCATCATTTTGGATATGAACTTTAATGGGTTGGTCAATACTGGTAATGAAGGTATTTTTTGGTTGAATAAAATACAAAAGCAAAAACCTGAAACTTCTGTAATCCTGATGACGGCTTATGCCGACATTGATTTGGCCATACGAGGATTGAAAGAAGGTGCGGCGGACTTTTTAATGAAGCCTTGGAAGAACGACAAAATCGTAGAAACAATTACCACGATATTAAATAACAAAAAATCCTTAAGCTCTAAAAAGGAATCCTTCAATACGAATAGTGCTGAAATCATTGGAGATAGTGACGTGATGAATGACGTTTTCGTAAAGCTGAAAAAAGTTGCGCCAACAGATGCCAATGTGTTGATTCTTGGCGAAAATGGAACAGGTAAGGACTTAATTGCCAAAGCACTCCACGATAACTCAAACAGACGCAACAAACCATTTATAAAAGTGGATGTCGGTGCATTGACCGCATCGTTGTTTGAAAGCGAATTATTTGGGTACAAAAAAGGAGCTTTTACAGATGCACGGGAAGATCGGAAAGGCCGTTTTGAAGCCGCCAATGGTGGAACGCTGTTTCTTGACGAAATTGGAAATATTAGTCTAGGTCAGCAAGTGCGGTTATTGACTGTGCTTCAAAATAGACAAGTAACACCTTTAGGTTCAAACGAATCAATGCCCATCGACATCCGATTGATTTGTGCGACCAATATTGACCCAAAAGTTCTGGCGGACGAGAAGAAATTCCGAAAGGATTTAATCTATAGAATCAATACGGTCGATATTCTTGTTCCGCCATTAAGAGATCGTGGTACGGATATTACCGAGTTATCTCATTATTTTGTGTCGCTCTATGTAGAGAAATACAATAAAACCCCGTTCACTTTTGATTCTGGGTTTATTTCCAAATTAAAAAAGCATGATTTTCCCGGGAATGTCAGAGAGCTGCAATACGTACTTGAACGTGCTGTTATTATGACCGATGGCAACGTTTTGAAACCTGAAGATCTGGTGTTTTCATCTATCGAACATTCAAACAAAACTACCAGTATTGGGACAAAAAGCTTAAGTCTTGATGATTTGGAAAAAAATGCAATTCTGACAGTATTGGAAAAAAATAACGGGAATGTTTCTAAATCTGCTAAAGAATTAGGCATTACAAGAGCTGCCTTATATAGAAGATTGGAAAAATATGAATTATAGGGCCTACATATTCAAACTTTTCTTCAGGGTTTTTCTTCTCGTTGGTTTATTGCTCGGTTTAATTTATGGCATTTACAATGATAAAACCGCATTTAGCACAGTAATAAGTATTGCGATACTTTATCTACTTTCCAGTACCTACACTTTTGTGAAACATCGTTTTGTCGCTATGTACGATTTTTTTGAAGCTGTGAAGTACCGAGATTTTTCAAGATGGTTTCCAGAAGATATAGGGCCGAAGGATATACGATTTTTATACACAGGGTTTAATGAAATCAACCGAACCATAAAGGAGATCAATTCCCAAAATCAAGCGCAATACTTGTATCTTCAGAAAATTTTGCAGATGGTTGACATTGGCATTATTGCGTATAACCTTGAAACTGGCGACGTGCTTTGGAGCAATGATTCGTTTGGGGAAACCTTGGATGTACCTTCCTTTAAAAATGTTCGATTCATTGAAAAAAGGAAACCCGAATTGTTCAATACCATTTTCGAAACCTACCATAGGGAACCCGACTCCATTTCAATAGCGCTTCAAAATGAGAACATAAAAATATTGATTTCTGATACGGTTTTTCAGGTTGAAAAAGATGCTTTTAAATTGATAGTGATCCAAAACATTGAAGATACCTTAAATAAAAATGAATCTGAATCCTGGAAAAAATTATTGAGCGTGATGACGCATGAAATCATGAATTCCATTACACCCATTTCATCTTTGGCAGATACACTTCAAAAAAACTTACAATTGGCCATAGAAAAACCCGAAGAATCCCATTTGGATTTAGCAGACATCAATTCAGGTATAAAGACGATTAAAAACAGAAGTGAGGGACTTTTAAAATTCGCAAAAACGTATCGAAGCCTTAGCAAAGTCACGAATTTGAATTTACAGAGAACAAAAGTTTCAGATTTGTTCAGCAATATTCAATTGTTGATGGAACCATCCATTAAAGCAAAGCATATCGATATAGAGTTTGATGTTTCTACACCAAAACTGGAATTGGATATCGATACCCATTTAATAGAACAGGTTCTTATTAATCTGATATTGAATGCGGTTGACGCCTGTAAAGACCAAGCTGATTCTGAAATCAAAGTATTGGCTTCCCAAAGTCTAAATAGAGATATTGTACTTAAAGTTTATGACAATGGTGCTGGGATTCCACAGGATATTTTAGAGAATATATTTGTGCCTTTTTTTACGAGTAAAACGACGGGAAGTGGTATCGGTTTAAGTCTGTGCAAGCAGATTATGTTACTTCATAAAGGTCGGATTCTCGTAAGAAGTGTTGAAGGCGAAGGCTCTGTTTTTAGTCTTGTGTTTTAACAATCAAATTTAAATAACCTTCAGTCTAAATGTCCATAGTTCTACTGTTAGGAAGAACTGAACTTAAACCAGTGAACTTGCGTTATGAAACCAATAATAAATTGAAATTATTCTGTATTTATTCAAGAAAAGATACTCTTATAATATTATCTTCAACTAAAACGCACTATTCTCTATTAGCCAGTTAAAAATGGCAAAATGATGTACCTATGTTGTAACTGACCATTTTTTCGGAACAATTTCAAACAAAAAAAGCTGAAGATTTCTCTTCAGGTTTTGTACGGGAGGGGAGACTCCCTTCGACTACGCTCACGGTAAACTTCTCGTCTCCCACAAGTAATTACAGAATTTTATCTATAAAAAAGCTCCAACATACATTGAAGCTTCTCCTTATAGTACAGGCGGGGAGACTCCCTTCGGCTCCGCTTAGGATAAACTTCTCGTCTCACTCAGCATTAAGCAATAACTTAATTAAACAAAAAAGCCCCTCAGTTTTGAGAAGCTTCATGTTCAGTACGGGCGGGGAGACTCGAACTCCCACACCTCACGGCACTAGATCCTAAGTCTAGCGTGTCTACCAATTCCACCACGCCCGCAACTTGTATTCCGAAAAGTTATCGGAATTGGGATGCAAATATAAACAATACTTTGAATATTCAAATAGCTTAAAACAGAAAAATACTTTTCAAATTTGTATTTTTGAAGAAATCAAAAACTGATTTTCTCATCCGAGGAAATGAACCAAAAACAATCAATGAAAGATATACAATCCTACGTCAATCAACATAAAGATAGATTCATCAACGAGCTTATTGAAATTTTAAAAATCCCGTCGGTCAGTGCCGATTCCGCTTATCAAAAGGATGTTTGGAAAACTGCCGACGCAATAAAAATCAGTTTGGAAAAAGCTGGTTGTGACCATGTGGAAATTTGCAAAACCGCTGGTTTCCCAATCGTTTATGGCGAAAAAATAATTGATAAAAATCTACCGACTGTTTTAGTGTATGGGCATTACGATGTGCAACCTGCAGATCCCATTAATTTGTGGAAATCACCACCTTTTGAGCCCGTCATCAAAGAAACAGAATTACATCCCGAAGGTGCAATTTTTGCGCGTGGTGCCTGCGATGATAAAGGGCAAATGTATATGCATGTAAAGGCTTTGGAGTTTATGACCTCAACAAATCAATTGCCGTGCAATGTCAAATTCATGATTGAAGGCGAAGAGGAAGTTGGCAGCAAAAATCTTAGTGTATTCGTCAAAAACAATCAAGTGAAACTTAAGAATGATGTGATTCTCATTTCCGATACGGGAATGATTTCCAAAGATACGCCATCCATCACAACAGGGCTGAGAGGTTTAAGTTATGTGGAAGTCGAAGTGAAAGGCCCAAAACGTGATTTACATTCAGGATTGTATGGCGGCGCTGTGGCCAACCCTATCAACATCCTCACAAAAATGATTGCATCGCTTCATGATGAAAACAATCATATAACAATTCCTGGGTTTTATGATAAGGTTGAAAATCTATCGGAAGAAGAACGTGCCCAAATGGCAAAAGCCCCATTTTCATTGGAACGCTATAAAAAGGCATTGGATATCGAAGATATCTATGGCGAAAAAGGATATACCACCAACGAACGAAATAGCATCAGACCATCGCTTGATGTCAATGGAATATGGGGCGGCTACACAGGAGAAGGTGCCAAAACGGTCATACCGAGTAAAGCATTCGCGAAAATTTCCATGCGTTTGGTGCCACATCAAGATTGGGAAGAAATCACGGAACTTTTCAAGACCCATTTCGAAAGTATTGCGCCAACAGGCGTGACCGTGCAGGTGAAACCTCATCATGGTGGACAAGGTTACGTCACTCCTACAGACAGCATTGGCTATCAAGCGGCGGCAATGGCCTACAAAGACACTTTTGGAAAAGACCCGATTCCACAACGAGGTGGCGGAAGTATTCCTATTGTCGCGTTATTCGAACAAGAATTAAAAAGCAAAACAATTTTGATGGGATTTGGTCTAGATAGTGACGCCATCCACTCGCCCAATGAACACTTTGGAATTTGGAATTATCTGAAAGGGATTGAGACGATTCCGTTGTTTTATAAATATTTTACAGAATTGTCGAAATAGTTTGTCTCGCAATGGCGCAGAGCCGCAAAGTTTAAAAACGTTGGCCACGAATACACGAATGATTATCAAATAAATTCGTCTATTCGTGGCATTTTATTTCATAAGAAATGTAAAAATAACCGTCAACATTTGGAAGTTAATATTTTTTATTCTACGTTTGTAGAATACATTCTAAAACCGTAGAGCGATGCAATTGACCAAAACAGAAGAAGAATTGATGAACCATCTCTGGAAACTTGAAAAAGCTTTTATGAAGGATTTATTGGATGCTTATCCAGAACCTAAACCAGCCACTACGACCATTGCAACCTTATTAAAACGTATGACGGATAAAGGCTTTGTGGGTTATACTCTCTTTGGGAATTCGCGCGAATATTTTCCTTTGGTTAAAAAGAAAGATTATTTTTCAAAGCACGTCAACGGACTCATCAAGCATTTTTTTAATGACAGCGCATCGCAGTTTGCATCGTTTTTTACCAAAGAAACCAATTTGACCAAAGAAGAATTGGAAGATTTAAAAGCACTTATTGACACAGAAATAAAAAAGAAATAGTTATGGACATTTATATCATAAAATTCAGTGTTTGTTTGGCGCTATTTGTGGTTTTCTATAAACTGTTTTTGGAAAACCAAACGATGCATCTCTTTAAAAGGTTCTATTTATTATTTGTATTGGTATTTGCTTTTTCTGTTCCATTTATCACATTTATAGACTATGTAGAGCCAACCTATTATGTGGAAACTGTAAAAACTAGTTTTGAACCCATCTATGAAACCCGAATTGTGGAGGCGACAAAAGTAGATTATATTCCCATTATTTTATGGAGCTTATATGGTTTAGGTGTTTTGCTTTTTAGTGCGAAATTTATTTTGAATTTGGTTCACATTTTCAATAAAATCCGGAAAAACGAAACGCATAATTCACAATCTTTCATATATGTCTTGCTGAATGATTTGGTCATTCCACATTCATTTTTTAAGTATATATTTTTAAATAAGCAAGCATTCAAAACGCAGCAAATTCCACAAGAAATATTAATCCACGAACAAACACATGTCAGCCAAAAACACAGTTTGGATGTTTTGGCACTAGAGTTAATGCAAATTGTGTTTTGGTTTCATCCACTGATTTATATCTTAAAACATGCCATCAAATTGAATCACGAATTTTTAGCCGATGAAGCGGTTATCCATCAAGGTGCTGAACCTTCGGCATATCAAAAATTAATAATTACATTTTCAAATCCCGATACCAATCGTGATGCTTCAAAAAATCAATTGGCAAGTGCCATCAATTATTCATCAATCAAAAAACGATTAACAGTTATGAAAACAAACACATCACAACGAAATATTTGGTTGAGAAGCATTGTACTGATCCCCTTAATTGCCTTTAGCATTTATGGGTTTAGCGAGCGGAAAGAAGTTTTAATCGAACGTCAGATTATTGAATCAATCGATTTATATCTAAATGAAAAAGGCGAACTTTTGTTAGATGATAAAATTATTTTGTTTTCTGACATTGAAAAAATGTATCAACAAAATATGGCATTAATGGTATCTATCAGAACGTATCCCGGAGTTACTGAAGAAGAAAAAACTGCCCTTATGTCAAAAATAAGAGCTATAGGAATTAAGAAATTTTCTATTTGTACGAATGGAACGATCGTTCCTGATTTATTTGAACCAGGACAAGATAAATCAAAATCAGAAAATCAAGGCTATAAAGATATAAACGGTAAAAAAGTGTATGTAATTGAAAATGGAAATTGGAGTGAGGTTGAAAGCCATTTGGAAGAAAGGTCACAAGAAAAAGCCACTCTAGAAGAAGTTACGGAATACAATAAAATGGCAAAACACATCAATTCCCAAAATCCAAATGAAACAATTATCAAACAAAAGGATTTCGAGCGCATGGAATATCTTTATAAAAAAATATCGGCAGAACAAAGGAAAAATGCCGAGTCTTTCCCTAAACTAGTACCTCCACCACCTCCTGCTCCAACTCAAAAAAAACAAAATCCACCAACTCAAAAAGAAATTGATGCTTATAACACTTGGGCTAAAAAGATCCATAGTGAAAGCACTACCACCATTTCAGGGAATGCTACATTACTACCGATTGTTGATGAACAAGACTTAATAAAATTTTCAGAGATATATAATAGGATGTCTCTGCAACAGAAAAATCAATATGTTAAATTTCCGTTTCCAGGTCTTAACGTAAAAGAAAACGAACAGAATTTCCCGTTAGTTCCTCCTCCACCTCCTCCTCCAGCACCTGTAGCACCACTAGACCATGTCATAGAGATGGCAAAAAAAGGAGCAACATTTTATTATGAGGGAAAATCGATTTCATCCGACAAAGCCATTGAGCTTTTAAAAAAGAATAAAGAACTTAATATTTCTACTAAAGAGATAAATTCAAAAGCCCCGAAAGTTTATATATCTGAAAAACCTATTGTTATAAAAAATTAAATATTTCAATTGACAAAATTCAGACCTAACATGTTTTTAATGATGTTAGGTCTTTTTCTTTTTAGAAGAATGTAACAAATCACCTAACTTAACGTTCTAATAGTCAATCAACCAAAAATCGAACCTATTATGTTAAAAAAATTCTTCCTCCTTTGTTCTGGCTCAG
>JBGTDZ010000255.1:0-9578 GCA_041748055.1 Aquaticitalea sp. | reverse complement strand
CTTATTCCATAGCACAATGGGAAGGGGTTCTAGCTGACAATCCAACATCGGTAAAGCGAAATGGGTTTTCCGACCCACGCTTACGACTTTCAGTAAATATTTTAGGGCCTTCAGCCATGGAGCCTAAAGAAATGCATGAATATTTAATGACCCATCCGGTATATACCATCGTTGGTGTATCGCTCTCTGTAACACTTCCTTTAGGGCAATATTATAATGACAAGCTACTCAATTTGGGACAAAACCGTTTTGTTTTCCGACCACAGGCCGGATTAGTACATACTTGGAGAAATTGGTCCTATGAATTGACCGCGTCCTTGTATCTATTCACAGACAACAATGATTTTTTTAACGGAGGCATACGGGAACAACATCCAGTTTATGCAATGCAAACACATCTTATTCGACGATTCAATTATGGTATCTGGGCTTCGTTGAGCTTAGGATCAGGTATACTGGGGGAATCATTAGTAAATAATAAACCGAATAGGGACGAAAGAGAAGATGTTTTGGCATCATTGTCATGCGGAATGCCAATAACGAAAAAACAGGCCTTAAAGGTTCTTTATATGCGTTCTCAAACCCTGAATGATATTGGAGGTGACACAAACACGTTTGGGATTGTATGGACTTCAGCTTTTTGAAAGAAGAAGACCATTTAGAATTTGTAACTATTGAAGAGTGCTGATGCAGTTCAATGACTTAAAAAACCGGATTGTGATTACTGGCTAAATTTTGAAATCATTTACAAATGAAAAAAATTATATCCTTTATAAAAACGACCATCATTGGTGGTCTATTTTTTATTATTCCCATTTTTTTAGTGATTATATTGATTGTAAAGATAGTTGTCACTTTTAGAAAAATAATTGCTCCTGTTGCAGACAAAATCAATGTTTCCTTCTTTGGGGAAGAGATTGCTTCTAGGTTGATTGCTATAATATTGTTTGTCCTTTTATGTTTTATTGCAGGCATCTTTGCAAGGGCAAAAAACGCAAGTCGCTTTAAAGATTGGGTTGAAGATCATATTTTATCAAATATTCCAGGTTATACATTGGTAAAAGGAATGACAGAAGCCGCAGTCGGATTGGAATCTAAAAATTTAAAAGATGTCGTGTTGGTAAATATAGAAGAGGTGTGGCAGATAGGGTTTTTAATGGAGCGTATTGATGATCAACTTAATGTAGTTTTCATCCCGGGTGCACCAAATCCTATGGCTGGTGATGTGGTTTTAGTAAAATGGGATCGATTGAAAATGTTGAATATTGATGATATCAATGTGATGAAACTCTATAGGAGATTAGGAAATAATTCCAAGAAAATCCTCGAGGGAAAATTGAATATTGCCATGTTTGAAAAAGAATAATAGCGGGTTTGAATATAATGTATATAACCTTTAAAATTCGAGGTAAAAGCGTCACATTTCTAGTGCGAAACAATGATCTAACTTTGATAAAAGTCAACATTCTGGGAGGGAAACTAAATAACTAGTATGATTAACGTGAACACATACCTAATAATTATTGTCTTATTAATAGGTGCTGTGTTATCCGCTCAAAACGATACCATTCAATTAAAGAACAACGATGTATTGGTAGGCGAAGTAAAATCCTTATCAAAGGGGATTATGGTTTTAAAGACCACCTATAGTGATAAAGATTTTCGGATAGAGTTCAATGAGGTAAAGGGTCTTATCATTCAAAGAAAATGTCTTCTCACACTTACCAATGGCAGACGCCGTTTTGGAAACATTCGAACAGACATAGAAGGTGTGGTTACCATCACGTTAGAAGACCATACTACAGAGACACATAAATTGGAAGAGGTGATTGGCCTGAATGAAATCGATGATAAATTTTGGAGTCGTATTAAGGGTTCTATTGATTTTGGGTTTAATTTCACAAAAGCAAATAGCAACTCTCAATTTACCATCAACGGAACTTTAAATTATATTGATAAATCATGGATGTATGAAGGCGATATTAGTGTTTTGAGTTCTACACAGAATAATGCTGATAACACTAAAAGAACCGATGCCAATTTAGAACTTATTCGCATACTTGCGAGAAAATGGTATTTCTTGGGCGATATGTCGTACCTCTCCAATACCGAACAGGCCTTGGACGGTAGGATAAGTCCAAGTATTGGGTTTGGAAGATTTTTCATTAGTAATAATAAGTTATATCTCGGCTTGAGTATAGGGTTTACTTATAACATTGAGAATTATGTAGATGCAACATTGAACAAAACCTCAAGTGAAGCTGTTTTGGCTGCCAGTTTTAACATGTTCGATTTTGAGGACATTGATATCAATACAGGTATTGATTTTTATACAAGCCTATCCGAGAAAGGAAGATTTCGAGCAGATTATGATATTACGCTTAAATACGATTTACCGTATGATTTTTATATTAAATTTGGTTACACCCTAAACTTTGATAATCAACCGGCCATAGAAGGAAATGATTTTGATTATATCTTCAACAGTGGCATTGGATGGAAATTTGATTAACAAAAACAATCTATATCATGAGAACATTATTTAAACTGATCATTGGAGTACCGATTATAACCACATTCATCATTGCGATCGTTTTTATAGGATTAGCAGTCTATGAGACCATACTCGGGATTACTGGTATTTTTCAAGGGTTGGCAAATACGGAGGCTAGACCTGGACTACTGCTGTTTCAAGCTTTGGATCTCTTTTTGATAGGATTCCTTTTCTTGATTTTTTCTTTAGGCTTTGCACAGCTTTTTTTTCCTAAAGATTCAAAAATCTCACAGTTCGTTGAGAGTATTGCTCCGAGTTGGTTGCACGTAGAAAGTTTCACCCAACTTAAGCTAATACTATGGGACACAGTTCTAACTACATTAGTGGTGTTATTTGTTGGAGAGGTGTTTACAGCGAGCGGTCAATATGATTGGAGCTTAACGATGTTGCCAATTGGCATATTCCTCATTTCACTTGCTAAATATTTGATTAAAAAGGCTAAACAGGAATAATTGTGCTATTTAATCCTGCGTATTTATAACTATAGTTAACTTCAATAAATAGATAAATTTGAGGATAATTCCAATTAAAAACAAATAGTATTGATTTGTTTGGTCAGCTAATCATCAATTTCATTGATATTCAAACTTTTATTTTTGGCAGCACCATTAAATACGCGAAGCCTTAAAATAAAATCACTGGAGTTATTGTTGGTTTCCGTTAAGTTCTTGGAACTGTTAAAAATGACATACATTTCAAATTTCCAATTGTTATCAAGTTTATAGCCAATCCCTGGAGACAACCGTATCACATCGTTGAATCGGTCTGCCTTTTTTAAATTAAAAAACAGTTCGGCCTCCATTGGTATGTACAATCCACTGGCAAATGTTAGGTAATGCTTTTTCCAATCTAAAACCGTTGACACTTTATAACGCAACCTATAAGCACTTGTCCAGCCAGAATTGTCAAAAGCGTTTTGAAAGCGCTCTTCGGCTCTTATATAATTAGTTAAGGTGATTGCTTTGATGGTAGGGATGTCAAACTTGAAGCCTTGAATCAAACGAAATTCAAAATTATCATCCTTCCCTATATTGTCGGTATAAATTAAACCTGCGCCGAGATGGTAGGAGTCAATGAGTGGTTTTTTAGTATTTAACTTAAATACGTTTTTTTGGTTTTCAATATCCAGAGTAGATATAACTAAAAATCGATTGTAAACTTGAGGTGTTATTTTCCGAAATCCAACTTGTGTGCTTAATGTTTGATTCTCTTTGAGATGATTTTTAAAATTATAATCCAGCCAAAACTGTTCGTTTACTTTAACGTCTTGGTCAGCGATGCTGTCTTGGGCCAGACCGTTAAAAAAAAATAATAATGGTAAAAAAATGACAACCCTCTGGCTCATAAATTCTGTGCTACCATTTTGGCGTTTCATAAATTCTCAAAGTCTATAAAGCATAAATCCTTGACTTCTTTTATTTCTTTTACGCTAAAGGCAAAATTAATATAGTTACAGGAAATTAACCTACACCTACACCCTTTTTTTCACTTTCAAATCAATATAAGAAATTTTGTACCCTATGATTGCAAAGCAACTTTGGTTATCATTCTTATCACCTAGGTGCGTTTTAAAAAGGATTCAGCTTTCACTGCTCCTGTGCCTTACATATTGTCTGATGTAAATGACCAATGAATTAAAGCACTGATTTTTAGATTAATTATGTAATAAAAAAGGATTCTAAATCTCCCAACATATGGGAAATATCAATACCTTTAACATCTAACGAGTATTACGAATCTAACCACGCTTATTATGCCAACCATAATTCCAAGCTATTTCGGTATTCAGAAAGCGTTTCATTCAATTGTATTGATTCTATTTTGAGTATGAAAATCAGATCATCAAAAATAATTGTCAAGTTATTGCTAATTTTGAGCATCAATTCTTATGCTCAAACAGAAAGCAGTTTGCAGCAAAAGGATTCCATTTATAAAATCACCGCAAGCGAAAAACAACGTATCATCGATTCGGTAACGAGAGCACAATTAGAAGCGCAATTACAGTTGCTCATCAATAAGGAAGATTCCCAGACAAAAAATGTACAAAACCAACTAGATGGCATCAATGCTGCAGAAAAAAAAGCATTGGCAGCTAAAAAGGCCGCGATTGATTCACTTCGAAAAATCACCAAAGGACATCCGGTGTTGGGCGTAAAAAGTGATACCCTTTTTCTTATTTATTCTAAAATTGGCGCGTCGACAGCCAAAGATAGAGCCCTCAATATCAGCAACAAAATTGAAGACCTGTATGATGACGATTTCTTTAAAATCGATTCCTTTTCGGTTGTAGAATCGGAATACACCTACGATATCGTGTACGGGGAAAGAATCATTATGAGTGTCTCTGAAGATGATGCACTCTGGTATGGTACTACCTCAATGGGATTGGCCAAAAACTTTGAAAAAATCATTGAAAAGTCCATTATAGACCTGAAGGAAGAACGAAAGGTGTCAAAAATCTTGATACGTGTAGGAATCGCATTGGTGGCCATTGGAGTCATCTGGTTTTTTATATGGCTCTTGGGAAAAGCCTATGGTTGGGCCCAGGCTTGTATTGAATCTCGAAAGGAACAATGGCTTAAGAACTTAAATTACAAGGATTATACATATCTTTCTTCCGAACAGGAATTGAAATTGGTCTTTTTTGTGTTGAAAATCATTAGATGGATTATTTTTCTTCTGGTGCTTTATATTGCGCTGCCCATCATCTTTAGCATCTTTCCTATTTCACGTCATTGGGGCGATGTATTGTTTCATCTTATATGGACACCGTTTAGGTCAATTTTTATTTCTATTTGGGAATATCTGCCAAACGTTTTCAGTATTTTGGTCATTTATTTTGTGATGAAATATGTCATAAAATTTGTAAAATATATATTCCACGAAATTGAGGCAGAGAAACTCCAAATTTCTGGATTTCATTCAGACTGGGCAGTTCCAACGTTCAGTATCATTAAGTTTCTTCTTTATGCCTTTATGTTTGTGCTAATCTTTCCTTTGTTGCCTGGATCGCATTCTGACATATTTAAAGGGGTCTCCGTATTTATTGGTATTTTATTCTCCTTGGGATCCTCAACAGCAATTGCAAATATGGTGGCGGGCTTGGTCATCACGTATATGCGCCCATTTCGGATTGGGGACCGCATCAAAATTGCCGACGTTGTCGGCGATGTCGTTGAGAAAACCTTACTGATAACACGAATCAGAACCACAAAGAATGAAATCATTACAATACCAAATTCGTCTGTTCTTTCTGGCAATACCACTAACTACAGTAGTGAGGCAAATAATCAAGGTTTGATTCTCCATACGACTGTAACCATTGGATATGACGTGCCTTGGAAAGATATGCACCAAGCTTTGATTGATGCGGCATTGTTAACAGAAGCGATTTTACAAGAACCAACACCCTTCGTTCTGCAAACCAGTCTCGATGATTTTTATGTGGCCTACCAGATTAATGCCTATACAAGAGAAGCTTCAAGACAGGCACATATGTATTCCCAATTGCATCAGAACATACAAAATGTCTGTAACGAAAGAGGTATTGAGATACTTTCCCCACATTACCGTGCAGAGAGGGACGGCAACCACACAAGCATTCCTGCAAATTATCTGGCCAAAGAGTATAAAGCTCCTAGCTTTAATGTGAAAATTGAGAAAGATGAATAATCTGAATATCATGATCTAACCGTCTACTTTCCTAAAATAGTTGACTAAAAAAAGCCAACACTAATCAGGGAGATCCAGAAGAAGTAATTTTACTAGAGGAGATAGATGATAAATTCTGGCATCGGATTACAGGCTCTGTCGATTTTGGATTTAATTTTACGAACCCAAATAATACCTCTCAATTTAATATAGATGGAACGCTAGATTGTGTTGATAAAAAATGGAGGTTTGAGGGAACATTTGTTTGTTAAGCTTTCAACAAGATGACGCAGCCAAAACCAAAAGAACCGATGCTAATGTTGATTTAATACGAATACTCTCGCGAAGATGGTGTCTATTGGGAGGTGTTTTTTATCTTTCAAATACAGAACAGGCTTTGGACGGTAGGGTGAATCTTAGAATAGTCTTTGGGAAGTCCAGATAATCTTTGCTCCATTTGAAAATTCCTTTAATGTTGAGCTCAAAAAAGAGAATGGAAACCTGGTTGCTATCACCAATAAAGAAAAATTCAAGATAACGAATCCGAAAGTTGAGAATGACAGGTTATACCTTACGCTTAATCATCCCGAAGGCACTTATGAATTGGAAGCAACGGTATTGCATGTTATTCTATATGGAACCTGGACCAAAGATGAACATAAAGGCACTTGGAAAGCCAATGAGCTTACCAAGAAATGGTGGGGACAGTATACGAATGCTCTTGTAGATTTATTTGAATTTAAAAATAACGCTAATAATAAATACTATTATAGCACTGATTCAAATCCAAAAACAAATTTTATAAAATCAGATTTACCAGTTTGTAAGGTGTGGAAGAATCCGAGCAGTCAATTTCTAATAGATTTTGAAACGAAAGTTGTTAGAAATCAATAGTTTTTAAAACAAAAAACCACTCAAGTATCCTTGGTGGTTTTCCCTTTTCAAGCCTTGCACTTGTTTGCGGAGAAAACTATGGCAATGATAGATCCTGGAATCTTTTTTATTATTTTTTGAAAATAAAGTGTGATCAATATAGTTGCCACGGCAATACTAATAGCATACCAATTAATTTTGTGAAAATTATTGAAATACACCTCCCATTTCCCTATAAAATCTGCAGGAACGTTGGTGATATGGAGGCCAAAAAAGTCATTAATTTGAGAGGAAAAAATAATGAATGCAATCCCACTTGTGAAACCCACAATGAGAGAATATGGAATGTATTTCAATAAATTTCCTAGTCGCGCCAGACCAAATCCAATAATGATTAAGCCAGCCATAAAAGTAGCGATGGTCAACCCATCTGTCCCGTATTCTTGAACAATACCATAAACGATTACAACGAAAGCTCCTGTTGGCCCTCCAATTTGAACCCGACTTCCTCCAAAAGTTGAAATAATTATTCCTGCAATAATTGCAGTTAAGATGCCTTTTTCAGGAGAAACCCCAGAGGCAATAGCGAAAGCAATAGCCAGCGGTAAAGCAACAATGCCCACTATCAATCCCGAAAGAATATCCTTTGTCAAAGTTTCTTTTGATACCCCTTGTTTTAAAAGAGAAAATAATTTTGGTATAAATTCTTTGCTCATCTGTATATTCAATAATTATTTTCTAACGATTGCTTTTAATTGTTAATTATATTTTACCATTTTGTTGTATAATCAATGGTTATATTTAATAAAACAGCTCTTGCAATCCGCATTAATGGAATCTGAAGCACAAAACTAAAAACGATGATTAATGGGTAAAGAAATTTGAAAAAACTATGAATGCTATCTAGCGAAAACCCCAATATGATTAAAGGAATAAAAATTATAAGTACAATAGGATAACTAATCCATAAAGCAGCGGTGTAAAATCCTGGTTCTAACTTAAAATCTTGTTTACAATGTGGGCATTTATCAGGCATTTCCAAGATTCTTGAGAACACAAATAATCCTGTATTATTGAATAAATTTCCAATTTGACAGCGTGGGCATTTTAATTTTAAAACACTGTATAACTTTGTTCCCTTTTTCATGAAGTTTTAAAATGGATATTCTTGAATTATTGTTTAGTAATTTGGATTATACATATAGTCTTTAATGGTTTGCTTTAGATTTTTCGGCTTTTCATTTCTAGCAATCCCTAATTCATACGCTTTTTCAGCAACCGCAAAAGCAATCTCTAAAGAAATAACTCTAATTTCATTCAACCGTGGATATAAGGCACCATCTTCTATATTCTTATCACTTACCATTTCAGCAAGTGTTTTAGCCGCTGTTAGGAATAACTCATCTGGAATTCTTGATGCATTGACAATAATAACCCCTAAACCCATTCCTGGGAAAACATAGGCATTGTTACCCTGTCCAGGGTGAAATTCTTTATTATTTAATTGAACCAAATCAAACGGACTTCCGCTTGCAAAAACGGCTTTCCCATGACTCCAATTATAGGCCTGCTCCGCAGTACATTCTGCCCTTGAAGTCGGGTTTGACAAAGCAAAAATAACTGGTCGTTCGTTAACCTCACTCATGATTTCAATAGCTTCTTTAGTAAATGCACCGAATGCGCCAGTAGCTCCAATTAACACATGTGGCTTTATTGCTTTAATCGATTCAATAAAATTTAGGGGTTTGTGCTGATGTGCATAAGGTAAATTATGCGGCATTAAATCATTTCTATTTGACTCCACTAATCCATTAATATCTACAAACCACAAACGCTCCAACGCTTCTTGTTTGTTCATCCCTTCTTTTATTAATGCCAAAACCAATAGATCAGCTATTCCCGTGGCTGCTGATCCTGCACCTAGAAACATGATTCTTAATTCTGAAAAAGGAATCTTCGTTACTCGAGTAGATGCGTATAAACCTGCCAATGCTACAGCTGCTGTGCCCTGAATATCATCATTAAAGCAAAGTACTTTTTCTTTGTAAATATTCAATAAAGTATAGGCATTTGGAGTCAAAAAATCTTCAAACTGAATTAGGGCATTAGGATATGTTTCTTGAACCGCCATGACGAATTCATCAACTAGCTCAAAATATTCTTTGCCCTCAAGTCTTTCTTTAGGAAACCCTAAATACAAAATATCTTCTCTTAATTCTTTATTATTTGTACCAACATCCAGCATAACAGGCAGGCATTGGTGAGGTTGGATACCTGCACATGCCACATATAAAGCTAACTTTCCTATGGGAATTCCCATCCCGTTAGCTCCTAAATCTCCCAGTCCCAATATCCGCTGTCCATCAGTTATAACGATAACCCGGATATCTTTTTCTGGCCAATTGTCGAGAATTTTTAATATTTCACCTTTATCATCAGGAGTTATATAAAATCCTTTGGCTCGTCTAAAAATATGAGAAAATTCTATACAAGCTTCTCC
>JBGTDZ010000254.1:0-3063 GCA_041748055.1 Aquaticitalea sp. | reverse complement strand
TAATTCTATAAAAACCCAACCGTTGAAAAAACTAAAATTTCCATCAGCACAAACCGTTTTGATATTGATTGCTGCATTTGTCGCTATACTCACATGGCTTGTTCCCGCAGGAAAGTATGATACCCTGACTTATAATAAATCTGATAATACTTTCGGGATTTCTGGCCTAAACGGCACAAAAACAATAGCAGCAAGTCAGGAAACATTAACGGAATTCCAAATCAAAATTCCATTGGAAAAATTTACGAGCGGCGCCATTTGGAAACCGATTGCAATTCCCAATACCTTTAAGAAAGTTGAGGCAAAACCGCAAGGCCTTGCAGAATTTATCCAATCGCCTATAAAAGGTGTCATTGAAGCGGCGGATATTATTTTCTTTGTATTGATAATTGGAGGCTTAATTGGAATCATGAATCTCACAGGAGCATTTGATGCCGGTATTTCATGGCTTGCCGTGGTCTTAAAAGGAAAGGAACACTTACTGATTATTTTGGTCACAACTTTGGTGGCTTTGGGGGGTACAACTTTTGGCCTGGCCGAAGAAACAATTGCCTTCTACCCCATTCTGATTCCTGTATTTTTGGCAGCAAAATATGACGCCATGACTGGTCTGGCAGCCATATACGTAGGTTCATCTATTGGTACAATGGCTTCCACTGTCAATCCGTTTTGTACAATTATCGCTTCGGATGCGGCAGGCATCAATTGGACGGAGGGAATCAATGGTCGATTTGTAATGTTGGTCCTTGGTTTGACCATTTGTATTCTTTACATCCTTAGATATGCCAAACGTGTAAAAAATGACCCATCCAAATCCATAATTTATGACCAAAAACAGGAAATTGAAACTCATTTTGAAATTTCCACAATAAAGACTGATTTAAAATTGACCTTAAAATTTAAATTGATTTTATTGGTTTTCATATTATGTTTTGTTGTTATGATCTATGGAGTTTCCAATCTGGAATGGTGGTTCGTGGAAATGGCATCCGTTTTTTTAGCGGGATCTATTATTATTGGTTTTATAGCCCAAATCAACGAGCTTAAATTTGTTGAGGCTTTTGTGAAAGGATCCAACGAACTTCTTGGCGTGGCCTTTATTATAGGAATTGCCAGAGGTATCACTGTATTGATGAACGACGGAATGATAAGTGACACAATCCTCTATTATGCAAGTGGGGTTACTGAAGGGATGAATAAAGGGGTATTTGTAAATGTCATGCTATATATCTATTCAGGACTTTCATTTTTTATCCCTTCATCTTCAGGAATGGCAGTTTTAACCATGCCGATTATGGCGCCTTTAGCTGACACTGTTGGAATTGGTAGAGAAATGATTGTCAATTGCTATCAATATGGTCAAGGTCTATTCAGTTTTGTCAACCCTACTGGGCTTATCTTGGCATCGTTGGCAATGGTGAAAGTAGGTTATGATAGATGGCTGAAGTTTGTTATGCCTTTAGTGATTATTCTTGCACTTTTCGCTATGATCATGTTAACAGTTTCCGTGTATCTTTAACCATGGAATACCTGTCAATTTTGACTAAATTTGCACAACGATAGATTTTATAGAAAGTGATTCAAATTCAAGAAAAGACATTACAGGATATTGAGTTTCCAAAAGTATTGCAGCAAGTTTCTGCTTATTGCATCACCGCTTTGGGATCAGAAAGTTTAATACAGGTGTTGCCCTTTAGCACTAAAGAAGATATATTGCAAGCACTGAATTACACAAATGAATACCTCTCATCGCTACACAACAACAACCGAATTCCAAATCATGGTTTTGAGCCAATCACCAAAGAAATCAAATATTTAAGGATTGAAAATTCGGTATTGGAAACATCCAGTTTTAAGAAAATTGCGGTTATTTCACAAGTTTCAAATGACATCATTATTTTTTTGGAAAAGTTTGCTGATTATTATCCCTCGCTGTATGGGTTTTCATCCAAAATCGAAATTACCAAAACCCTGATTGAACGGATTGATGCCACCATCGACCGGTTTGGGGATGTAAAAGACAATGCATCGGACGAACTATTACGCTTGCGACAGGATATCAGCATTGTCAAAGGAAAAATCAATCAAAGTTTTGCATCGGCCTTAACCACTTATAGTTCACTCGATTATTTGGATGACATCCGCGAATCTGTGATGGACAATAAACGGGTGTTGGCTGTGAAGGCGATGTATCGCCGCAAAGTCAATGGTACAATTTTGGGCGGAAGCAAAACTGGAAGCATCGTTTACATCGAGCCTGAAGCCACGTTTCGTTACAGCAGAGACCTTAATAATCTCGAATTTGATGAACAGGAAGAAGTGAAACGCCTTCTAAAACAACTGACCGAATTTGTGCGACCATTCGTTACTTTATTGCAGCAATACCAAAGATTCCTTACCGAAATCGATGTCATTTCCGCCAAGGCAAAATACGCCAACGCAATTAATGGCATTCTTCCAGCAATCAATGAGGACAAGGTATACAATCTAAAGGAAGCGTACCATCCCCTGCTCTATGTTTCCAATCAAAAGAAAAAGCTGAAAACCTTCCCGCAATCAATTGTATTGAACCCAGAAAATCGCATCATTGTCATTTCAGGGCCTAACGCTGGAGGAAAAAGCATCACTTTAAAAACTGTGGGCTTGCTTCAGGTTATGCTGCAAAGTGGTCTGTTGATTCCTGTGCACGAACGTAGCAATCTTTGTTTGTTTCAAAGGATTCTGAGCGACATTGGCGACAATCAGTCGGTAGAAAATCATTTGAGCACTTATAGCTATCGTCTGAAGCAAATGAATTATTTCCTTAAAAAGTGTAATAAAAATACTTTGTTTCTTATTGATGAATTCGGTACCGGAAGCGACCCAGAACTCGGCGGTGCTTTGGCAGAAACTTTTTTGGAAGTGTTTTACCATCGGGAAGCTTACGGTATTATCACAACCCATTATTCCAATTTAAAGATTTTGTCCAATGAGCTGCCATACATGCAAAATGCCAATATGCTCTTTGATGAAAAGAGCTTAGAACCAATGTATAAATTGGCCTTGGGACAGGCTGGTAGTTCA
>JBGTDZ010000253.1:0-14894 GCA_041748055.1 Aquaticitalea sp. | reverse complement strand
CATCTCACGTGTCACATGTATTTGTACGCCTGCACCAGCAAATGAATATAAGGGTTTTAATACATAATTTTCCAAATCACTTGGAATTTTGTCGAGCTTGTTGAGGTAATACGATTTTGGAACATAATCACCTTTTAACAAAGGCATGGTGTATTTGCTGATTCTAAAAAACCAATTCGGATGTCCTACCCATTCGATATCAACGTCGTCTTTAAAATCATAATCTGTTTTTAAATCTTTGCGTTGGTTCAATTCATCAAATATGATGCGGTTGTAAATTTTCTTAATTTGAACATCTTCTCCATTGTCATCTTTATAAAACAAAACTTTACCACGTTTGATGAGTTTAGAAATACACAAAACTTTGATACCAAGCACTTTTTCCGTTGCATAAAAATCTATGGCAGTTGCTTGTTTTTCGGGTTCTATTTCCAAAAGGATAACTTGCTTCGGATTAGTGTCACCAACAATTTCTTGACGCAATAAGCCGATGTAGTCTTGGGAAGTCATTCCATTTAAATGTTGGGAAAATCCTTCTGGGATGGCGTCGTAATGCTTGCGATAGAGTTGACCCAACAATTCCTGAAAGAAATAAAGGGACGGAAAGCCTTGAAGTTCAATCAGTTTTGGAGTTAGATTACCTTCATCATCCAAACAAATGCCAAAATCCAATTGAATGAATTTGGATTGTGCATCTTCATTAGGGACTTTCATGTCCTTATCAACAAAAGCCCCTTCTGTCAGTTCCTTAAAATTGGGTTGATTGATAACTCTCATGATATCATCACAGGCTGTGACTAAACGTTCCTTCAATTTTTTTGGGATAAAAGCAGGCGTTTCGCAGATCTTAAATGCAGGTTTGTATTTGTAAATTTCTACAATTTCATTGAGAAGATTCTGATATTTTTCTTCTGTAAACTGGGCATTGAAGGCTTTGCGATTGGCTGGAATCATTAACTAATTATAAATTAAATGGTGTGAAGCTTCATGGATTGCCTCCTTGATAAAGTTTGGTAAAATGACGCCATAGGTTTTGACAATTTTATCCTCGTCATCCATTTTGTCCATCATATCATTGTATTTTTCTTCGCCGAAATTGGTAATCACTTTTTGACGATTGATGTCTTCCGCAAAATGCGCGTACATCCCAACTGGGTCAGCTTCTGGATGAAATTGTGTACCAACAAACTCCTGCGAAAATCGAACAGCCATAATGGCCCGTTCATATTCTACATGCGAACGGATTTTTTCCAAACTTAGGATGGAGGCACCGTGCTCTTTAAAAACTTTCAAGCGTGGTTGGATCAATTGCCAATTTCTAGAATCGACCGCCCAAAAAGGGTCTTCCAATCCTGCCAACAATCTATCTTTGTTTCCTGCTTTGGTTTTGTGGATTGGTAGAATCCCGAAAGAGGTACTTTTACGAGGTTTCATTTCGCCCAACTGGAAATATTCGCATACCACTTGAAATGAATAACAAATAAGGAATACATATTTCTTTGCCTCGGTTACGGATTTATTAAAATCCCAAAGATCTTGAATCAGTTCTAAGTAAGGATCTCGCCAAGCCCCCTCTTCTAATGGACTTCCAGGACCTCCACTCGAAACGTAAATGTCATAAGACATATCGGGCAATTCATTATTGGCCCTGACATTATATATTTTAAATTCAATTTCTTCATTGAATGACTTTGCAATGTCCGCAATACAACGTAATCCTTGATTTGGCTCATCGTTGTTCATGTCCAAAATAGCCATTCTCACTTTCTGTTTCTGCATCTTCACTTTTTCTAGGTTCCCAAAATGGTCTGATCTATGATATAATCCACCACTTTTGTCAAATCGTTTGTTTCGGCAAAGATAGCCAATTGTCTGTCAGCACCTGTACCATTTTTCAACATTGTCTTTATGTGCTCTATTTCATTTCTTGAACCTAATTCATCGACCACATCATCGACAAAATCAAGTAGTTCTAGCATCAAATCCCTGGTGTCCACTTCACATTCCTTGCCAAAGTCAATCATTTTGCCGTCCAATCCATATCTACTGGCACGCCATTTGTTCTCATTGAGGAGCGCTCGATGATATAACATAAAATTGAGATTTTGAGTTCGCAATTTATACAGTTTTGCCACCAAAGCCTGTATCAATGCTGCAATACTCAGCGTTTCTTCAATGCACATGGGTACATCACATATGCGAACTTCCAAAGTTGGAAAAAACGGATGCATACGAATATCCCACCATATTTTCTTCGGATTATCGATACAATTGGTTTTGACCAATATATCAATATAGTGATGGTATTCCGCCACTGTTTGGAAAATGGTAGGAATTCCTGTTCTTGGAAATTTGTCAAATATTTTTGATCGGTAGGATTTAAACCCTGTATTACGACCTTCCCAAAATGGCGAATTGGTTGACAAGGCATATAAATGCGGCAAAAAGTACCGCATGGAATTGGTTAAATGCAAACACATTTCTTTATCTGCAATCCCCACATGTACGTGCAATCCAAAAATGAGATTGGAACGAGCGGTATCTTGTAATTCATTGATAATTTCGTCATAACGAGGGTTGGGAGTTATCAATTGTGTTTCCCATTTGGTAAAAGGATGTGTGCCGGCAGCACCAATACGGAAGCCCAAATCAGTTGCAATATCTGAAATAGATTTACGAAGATGGGTTATTTCCTTTCTGGCGTCTGCAATGTCGTTGCAAATATTAGTACCGACTTCCACCACAGCTTGGTGCATTTCGGCTTTTACCTGTTCCTTAAGAACTTTTTCAGCAACGATTACAATTTGTTGATCGTGCGAAACCAATTCTCTCGTTTTCGGACAAATGACTTGATATTCTTCTTCTATACCTAATGTGAATTTCATATAAGAAATAATGAATTGTTTGAACCAAAATTGTTTGCTATTTTACCTTATTTGAAAGACGTTTTCTTTCCTGTAATTTGATCCTTTACAAATGTTCCCCAAGTAAGGTTCATTTTGCCTTTTTTATATTGTTTTGCTTTTTCAATTGCCATGTTGGCTGCATTTTCTACAATCCAATCAAAATTGTCCTGACCTACTGAATTGACATCTGCATCTGGTGCAGGATTGCAAAAATCAATAGCGTACGGTATGCCATCCTGTATCGCAAATTCCACGGTATTGAAATCATAGCCCAAAGCTTTATTCAAGCGGATACAGTATTTTTTTACCAAATCCAATAGTTTTTGAGGTACCGGTGGTCCGTCAATCACATAACGCAAATGATGTGGATTCCTTGGTTCGTATTGCATGATATGCACGTTATCTGTATTCAGGCAATAACATCTAAAATATTCAGTGAAATTGATTTCTTCCTGCAACATCATGACCAAATGCTCAGTTTCACCATGCTTTTTCCATAAATCTTCTGGATTTTCTACACGGTACACACTCTTCCAACCTCCACCATCATGCGGTTTCATGTAGGCAGGAAACCCAATGGTCTCGAACATATGATCCCAAGCAAAAGGGAATTTCATATTTCGGAATGAATTTTCAGTAGTGTCTGGCGGGCGATGTGAAGTTGGTAATATGAAGGTTTTTGGTACAGGTACGCCTACTTTTTCTGCCAAACCATTATTGAAGAATTTTTCATCCGCACTCCACCAAAATGGATTATTGATAACAGCCGTTCCTGATAATGCTGCATTCTTTAAATAGGCCCGATAAAAAGGAACATCTTGGGAAATACGATCGATAATGACTGCATAATCTGTCGGTTTAGCCTGTTCCACCATATCAATCGATACGGCTTCTGCTTTAATGTCCTTGATTCCTTTTTCATTCACACGGTCAATGAATGCTTGAGGGAACGTGTTTTCCTGTCCAAATAAAATTCCAATTTTTTTCATAATAGTTTTAATTAAGTCGATTATAATGTCGATAAATAATGTGGGAACATGTCTCTCCAGATTGGCCAATCATGTTTGGCCCATTTACGTTCGTCATACCAGAAGGGAATGTGTTTTGCAGTTAAAATTTCTGCCATTTGTTTATTTGCATCCAGACAGATGTCCCACTCGCCAACCCCTAGAATGATTTTCATGTTCCAAAGTTCTGGATGATCGTTGCCAGGCAAGTAATCTATGGGATTATTGAAATAAGCATTGGTGTCATAATAGGCATCCAAAAAAGTTTTGATATCAAATGCACCACTCATACTGAACATATGACTCACACTTTCGGGATGTCTGAAGGCAAAATTTGCAGCTTGGTAACCGCCAAAACTTGGTCCTGCCACTGCGACTTTTGGTATCCCTTTTTCATGGCGAATTTTATTGACGAGTTCGTTCATGATGAATTCATCATACCACATGTGGTTTTTGACTCGCTCGGCAGGATGGATGTTTTTATTGTACCAACTTAACTCGTTGATGCTGTCGGGACAATAAATCTGTACTAAACCTTCGTCGACAAACCATTTGGCCGAATCAACAAGTTTCATATCGTAACACTCATTGTGTTTTCCCATTGTGGTAGGGAACAGTATCACGGGATATCCGGCATGTCCAAAGACGAGCATTTCAACTTCCCTTGCCAAAGTAGGTGAGTGCCACTTAAAATGTTCTTTTTTCAATTGTTATTAATTAGTTAGTTAAATGTTTCAAAAATAGGGCAAAAATCACTTTCTGATTTGAACCAATTTACAGATGTTTTAACATGAGTATTATGAAAGCCCACATAAATAACAATATAGTTTTTTTAACTGAATTGTTATAAAAAATATTGCGGTTTCTTTATGAATTTTTAATCAATCATCTATTTTTTGTAAAGTAAAGGAAACTAATTCCTTTTTGATCTTGTCCATTAAATTTTAATATTGCAGCTATTGGTCATCTTCAATTCTATTAAGGTCAAAGGCAGATGGTAGTAATTTTGGAATCAATTTTACAAACAATGGCAATAGAATGGCCCCTCCTGGAAGCAGGAAAATCGCCAAACTTGGAATGGATTTTATAATATCCATGAGTTGCGACTGTACTTTTTTTTGCTCTTCTGCGGTAAGGTTTCTCTTCGTGGATTTGGTTAAAAGGCGCATCAATTCCTTGCTTTCGCGCAATTCTTGCAATAGGCGCTTGCTGTTCCTGTTAATGAGCTTGATCACCATCTTGCTCGAATTGTCATAAAAACTTTGCGCCATGTTCTTCTTGGTCAATAAATAAATGTGATTTTTATTCGCATTATAAAACTGGTTGATATCATTCATGGCATTTTGAATGATTTCATTTTTTGTCTTCAGATCATGTCCCAAATTAATTAGAAATTGATGTTCTTGCTGGTCTATTTTCTGATCTGTCCAAGAAGCCATACAGGCAATGTCTATACAGTAATATTTTTCCAATAAGCCACTGGGATATGTGATTACATCCTTATATTCCTTCTTTTCTTTTGACTGAAATCGCAACGAAGAATCAAACATCTTGATCAGGTTCTTATCGTATTTTGATTTGTTCATTTTTAGCTCAAAAACGGTCAAGGCGAGTGTTTCTATGCATAATTCCATCTTTTTGAAATACGCGTCACTAATAGTGCCTACTTTCAAAAAGCTATGATAAGCAAGAACGTCGATGAACAACAGCGCATTGGTAACAAAGTAATTAAACCCTTTGGTGAGTAATTTGTCATCCGTATGAATTCGTCTGTGTATAATTCCCTCCAATAATAGGTACGACTGTTTTTTTCCTAAGAAAGATTGGATAAAGGATTCCTTATAGTTATCTACCGATTTATAAAACTGGTTGACACTTTCAACAAAATCTGTATCAGCTGCTTTTCTTCCATAGATATAATAGAGGGCCAAAAGATGGTTCACCTTACAAAGCTCTTCATCTGTCCAATCTGTCCTGTCGAATATCTCGCCCACAACATTTATACTGTTGCCATAAACATAGCCACTCATCTTAAGCTGATGATAAAAGATATCTAGAGGAAGATCAAGGTAAGACCCGTTTTTGGAAACCTCCTTTAGAAATTTTTTAATCCAGCCATCTGCAGAAGGATTCATTGGATAAATAGTTTTTGCAAAGATAAATTTTAAAGTGAAAAAAGAGATTTTATTTAGTTAACAAAACTTTAACAAAACCTTTTTGTAAAATTTTGCGTAGGTAGGGCAGAGACAAATTTAATAAATAACAAAAATCTCATTATTATGAAAAAAACAAAAATTTTATTAGGAGTCGCAATTCTTACGATTGCTGGATTCTTTGTAATTGCAGCCGATCATATCGAGGCTCCTGCAGTTACGGGTGGTACAAGTGATATCACCGATTTTTATGCCTTTCAAGGGCAAAACACCAACAACATTGCTTTTGTTGCAAATGTACAAGGACTTTTAGCTCCGGGAGCTACTGGCGCCGCATCCTTTGATGAAGATGTCATGATTGAAATCAATATTGACACCAACGGAGACGCTGTTGAAGATTTAGTGATCCAAGCTGCTCCAAGAGACGGCGTAATGTATTTCTTTGGGCCTGCCGCACCTGCTGCACCTGGAACATCCAGTACGTTTTTAACTGGTGTCACTCCAAATTCTGTGGACATTACAGCTTACGGAGCTTCGGCTGTTACCGCAACAAATGATGGGATGAGCTTTTTTGCTGGTCCAAGAGATGATCCTTTCTTTTTTGACTTTGCACAATTCTCTGCCATTAAAGCTGGAACTGCAACTTCATTCAATAATCCAGGTTCAGACACTTTTGCAGGGTCAAATGTACTGTCCATTGTTGTAGAGGTACCTAAATCTATGATAGGTGGTACTGGAAACATAAATACTTGGGTCGAAACTAAAAGAAAACAATAATCTTTAAAAACTTTAAATTATGAAATTCAATAATATAAAATTAGCAGCTATTGCAGCTCTTATTTCACTGACGGCATTCAATTGTAGTAGTGATGATGATAATGGCCCAACAGGCCCAACCGGTCCTAACTTTACAGGTACTTATGTTCAACAAGATCAAATGGCGAGACCAGCAGTAAACACCGTTTTCGTTTCTCCCGGAAGTAAAGATGCCTTCAATACAACACCTCCTTCACAACAAAGCGCTATGTTTCAAAGCATGTTCCAAACTAATTTGGAAGGTTTAAGTCCAGCATTTTCTAATCCAGGAGATACTAACGCTCTTGGTTTGACAGCAGCTGCTTTCACTGGTGTTTTGGCTACTGATGTTCTTACAGTTTCATTGGACGGAACAACTACTTTCTTTGACGGCATTAATGTATTGACAGGAAGAGCTTTGGCTGACGATGTTATTACTGTAGAATTATTGCTGATTTTCGGAGGAGAGGATTTTTCTGAAAACCCAGGATTGAGCGACGACCACGTGGATGGAAATGACAAACAATTTCTTACTTCATTTCCATATTTGGCAGCACCATTTTAGTAAATCAATATAATCCTAAAACAGACCAATGTCTGTTTTAGGATTAAATAAATGTTCTACATCCTTTGAACAAACCTTTAACATCATACCACATCTATCACTGATCAACCTATTATGTGAGGAAAAAATGAATTATTAATTAACACAAAATCTTACATTATGAAAAAATTCAAAATTTTATTTGTAGTTGCAATAATTGCAGTTACAGCAATGATTGCAATTGCAGCGGATCATCTTGATGCGCCAGCAGTAGCAGGTGGTACCAGCGATATCACAGACCTTTATGCCTTTGAGGGCACGGATGGAGAGAGTATAGTTTTTGTAGCAAATGTACAGGGTTTATTATCGCCCGACGACACGGCTTCAGCATCATTTGATGAAAACGTCATGGTAGAATTCAACATTGATACCAATGGTGATGCAGTTGAGGATCTAGTTATTCAAGCGGTACCAAAAAATTCGAAGATGTATTTTATTGGGCCAGTTGTACCTAGCCAAACAGGTTTGGTAAGCGAATTTGCGGCTACTAATTTCAAGGATGCCAATTCGGTTCAAATTACCAATTATGGTTCAAGCGCTGTAGTTAAGTCCAAAAAAGGCATGTCATTCTTTGCTGGACCAAGAGATGACCCATTTTTCTTTGATTTAGTTCAATTTAACGCTGTATTAAGTGGTGCTCCAGGTTTTAACGATCCGGGTTCAGACACTTTTGCAGGTACGAACGTTTTAGCTATTGTTGTTGAGGTTCCAAAATCATCTTTAGGTGGTGGTACTTCGGTAAATGTATGGGTAGAAACAAAAAGAAAACAATAACATCTAAAATTTAAAG
Organism: Aquaticitalea sp.; assembly: GCA_041748055.1. Lineage (GTDB taxonomy): Bacteria > Bacteroidota > Bacteroidia > Flavobacteriales > Flavobacteriaceae > JBPOFM01. The sequence goes on along the minus strand of JBGTDZ010000253.1, from coordinate 6,639 downwards.
TCATGAAAATATATAACATAAAATCAATTGCATTATTGACAGTCTTATCGCTTGCCGTTTTAGGTTGTTCAAAAAACGAAGCTTCACCTACCTCTTTTGAGGATGATATGGTTGCAGAAATGAAAAGTGCCAATTTAGCGGGCACCTATGTCCAAGAAGATCAAATGGCAAGACCAGGTATAAACACGGTCTTTGTTACTTCTGGAAGCAAGGATGCATTCAATACAACAGTGCCTTCAGGGCAAGGTGCTGCCTTCCAAGCAGCTTTTCAAAGCAGGTTGTTGGCATTGAATCCTGCTTATACCACGAATGCATTGGGACTTGATGCTGCTACCTTTACTGGAGTATTGGCAACCGACGTTTTGACTGCTTCATTGGTACAGCCAACCACATTTTTTGATGGGGTCAATGTTTTGACCGGACGTACATTATCAGACGACGTCATAGATGTTGAACTAATTTTAATATTCGGTGGCACAACAGGAGCCGACAATCCTGGTTTGACCAGTGATAATGTTGATGCAAATGATAAGGAATTTTTAAACTCATTTCCTTTTCTAGCATCGCCTTGGTAGTATAGCAATACCCTGAAATAAAGCAGATTTATTTCAGGGTATTATAAAAACTCAAAATAAAAAACTCAAAAAAAACTCCAATGAACTCAAAGTATATCATAGCATTCTGCACTTTATTATTATTGAGCAGTTGCAATACAGAAACAAAACAAGTTACCAATAGTAGCGATTACAATAATTACCTTGAATTAGCCGAGAATAAGACCGTGCAACATGCAGAAAGCAATAAGGAATTTTGGTCTGGCAAATTGGAAAAAAGCCCTACCCAATTTCCATATATGAGTAAAATTGCATCGTCTTACTCTCATTTATTTGCCGCAACTGGGAATATTGAATATTTAAAGCTGGCGGAAGAAAACCTTTTGGAAGTGAACAAGATAACTGATTATAAAAGTCCTGGCTCTTTAATGTCCTTGGCAAGCAATTATATTTCGCAACATAAATTTAAAGAAGCCTTGGATCTCCTCTCAAGGGCCGAATTGATTGGCGATGACTTAATTGATATCCAAAAGATGCTTTTTGATGTTCATTTAGAATTGGGTAATAAAGAGATGGCAAAAGTATACCTAGAAAAGATAGAGAACATGAGCGATTTTGATTATCTCATCCGTTTGGCAAAATGGAGCGATCATCAAGGAAACTTGGATGCTGCTATCAAATATCTTGAAAAGGCAAAAGTGATTGCCGAGTCCTCAAAACAAAAAGGGATTATGCATTGGACATATTCCAATTTGGCAGATTTCTACGGTCATGCAGGCAGAATTGATGAATCCTACAGACTGTATTTAAAAGCTTTGGAAATAAATCCAAATGATGCTTATTCCAAAAAAGGAATTGCATGGATAGTTTATTCATATGAGAAAAATCCCGATGAGGCTTTAAGAATATTAAATTCAGTTACTCAAACCTATACAGCTCCTGATTATTATTTGCTCAAAGCCGAAATATATGAATACAAAGGCAATGAAATCGCCAAAGATGAACAATTGAGAAAATATAAAGAGGCCGTAACAAATGAATTTTATGGCGCAATGTATAATAAATACAGTGTGTTGCTCTATACCGATGAAAAAGAGAATTTAGAAGAAGCAATTAAGATTGCAAAAATTGAGGTTGAACATAGACCTACACCACAATCTTACGATCTTTTGGCTTGGTCATATTTTAGTAACGGCAATATCAAAGAAGCTGTTAAAGTGGTTGACAATCATGTGGTTGGACATACGTTTGAGCCGATGGCTTTGTACCATAGCGCAGAGATTTATAAAGCCGCAGGCATGGCTGACAAGGCTAATGCAATTAAAAAGGATATCGCCGAGAGTGCCTACGAGTTAGGACCAGTCATAGCAGAAAAAGTGAATAAGATTTAAAAATCCACCAAAACATAAACTTGCTATGAATAACAAGGTACTTATAACACTCGCTATGGCGTGTGGGTGGATAATTCCATCCCTAGGTCAACAGATAAAAGGGAAGATACAAGATGTAAATAGTCAACCGCTGGAAGCCGTTTACATCTATAACATAAAAAGCCAGAGCCACGCTCACTCATCAGAAAATGGCGTGTTTATTTTAGAAAACAATGCCATTGGCGACAGTTTAAGAGTTGGTTTATTGGGATACGAAACAAAAACAATAATTGTGAGCGATTTAAATTTCAACGATACTATGAACATCACTCTGATGGATAAGGCATTTCTTTTGGAGGAGATGGTATTGACAGAACAATTGAATTCGGTAAGCACGATAGCACGTTTGGATTTGAAAACCAGCCCATTAAACTCTTCTCAAGAAGCTTTGAGGAAAGTTCCCGGACTTATCATAGGTCAGCATGCTGGTGGTGGAAAGGCCGAACAGATCTTCTTGCGAGGGTTTGATATAGATCATGGCACCGACATTGCACTTTCAGTAGATGGAATGCCAGTAAATATGGTCTCTCATGCACACGGACAAGGTTATAGCGATTTGCATTTTCTGATTCCGGAAACGGTCAATAAGGTCGATTTTGGGAAGGGACCTCATTATGCCGACCATGGTGATTTTGCCACAGCAGGTTATGTCGACTTTACAACACGGGATTATTTAAAGGAAAGTTCTGTGACTCTTTCACTCGGTCAATTTGATAATCTGCGAACACTTGGAATGTTTAACTTATTGGAGAATGTTAAAAATCAGAATGCCTATGTGGCCCTCGAATATTTGGCCAATGATGGGCCTTATGTCTCGCCACAGAATTTCAACCGACTGAATTTGTTTGGGAAATATGTTTCATTTTCCCCAAACAACGACAAGGTATCTTTAACGGCTTCTCACTTTACGAGTCGATGGGATGCTTCTGGTCAGATACCGCAGCGAGCTGTGGATAGTGGATTGATTTCTAGATTTGGAGCCATTGATGATACAGAAGGTGGAGAAACTGATAGAACCAATTTGAATGTAGAATTCAATAAATACATTGATGAAACCTCAAGTTTGACAACCAACGCATATTATTCCCATTACACTTTCGATTTGTTCAGCAATTTTACCTTCTTTTTGGAAGACCCAATAAACGGAGACCAAATCCATCAGAAGGAAGACAGACAAATTTTTGGTCTGAATGCAAAAATAAGAAAGGTAACAAATTTAGGTTCCACACCATTGACGGTTACATCTGGGATGGGCCTTAGACATGATATTGTGGATGATATCGAATTGTCCAAAACTTTAAATAGAAGTACAGTAATTGAAAATGTACAACTGGGCGATTTGAGCGAAACCAATATCAATGGTTTTGTAAACGCAGAATTTGAATTTGGAAAGTTTAAAATTGCTCCTGCATTGCGTTTGGATTACTTTAAATTTTTATATAATGACAAGCTTCAAACAGCATACCAATCGTTAACGGAAACAAAAACCATCATAAGTCCAAAATTGAATTTTTATTGGGATGTAAAGGACAATTACCAAGTGTTCCTGAAATCTGGAATTGGATTTCACTCCAACGATACACGGGTTGTAGTAGCTCAAAATGGAAAGGATATATTGCCACGTGCCTATGGTATCGATTTGGGTGACATCTGGAAACCTATTCCGAAGTTGGTGGTAAATACAACATTATGGTATCTATTCTTGGAACAGGAATTTGTGTATGTAGGAGATGCCGGTATTGTGGAACCAAGTGGCAAGACTGAACGTTATGGGTTGGATTTTGGCTTTAGGTACCAATTAAATGATTGGTTGTATATGGATAGTGATTTAACCTTAACGCATGCAAGAAGTACCGAAGAACCCGATGGGCAGGATTATATACCATTGGCTCCAGACTTTACAATGGCAGGTGGATTCTCAGTGGATAACCTGAATGGATTTTCCGGAGGTTTGCGATATAGATATATTGATGATAGACCGGCCAATGAAGATAACAGCATCGTTGCTGAAGGTTATTTTGTAGCTGATTTTAACGCGAATTATAGTTTTAATAATTTGACGCTTGGTGTCGTAATAGAAAATTTATTTGATGTTGCATGGAACGAAACTCAATTCGCAACAGAATCGAGGCTTCAAAATGAATTGGAACCAGTTGAGGAAATTCATTTTACACCCGGAACTCCGTTTTTTTTAAAAGGTACTATTGCTTACAAGTTTTAAACTTGAATTATGAATATTGTGAAAAATAAAAATTGTTTATCTGTTAATTTTGAGGGAATTGACTGATTATTGCTAGCAAGAAGAATTAGCGTTTGGAGCCTACTTCTGCGCGACAGAACCACGTGAGTTGTGGTAGTTTTTTTAGAGTTTTTTGTTAGTGGAAAGTGTCTAGTTGCAGGGATGTGATTGGGCACTTTCCTATTTAAAACAATAATGCGATTGTAAATTTGATTTACAATCGCATTATTCACATTACTATGATGTTTATTATGGTTGGGCAAATGAAAATCTAGGACCACCGCTCAAGAATATTGCCATCAATCTGGTTTTCTGACCTTCAGAAAACATATACATCCCGGCATCATCTGTATAATCCATATAATTCATTGTCATTTCTATAGGATTTCCACTGCAAGTAGAGTAATGCGGATATGTAGGAATGCCGTAGTTGGCGGTATTGTGGGTTGGCGTATCATTGACTAAATCATTTCCACAAGTGGCATCACCCCATATATGGCGCAAATTCATCCAGTGACCAACTTCATGAGTGGCTGTTCTCCCCAGGTTAAAAGGCGCTGTGGCAGAACCGGTATTACCTAGATAGCGAGAATCAACCACCACACCATCTGTCGCAGATGCTCCACCAGGGAATTGTGCATATCCTAAAATACCACCTCCAATGGTGCATACCCATAGGTTCATCTTGGTTGTTGGAGAAGTAGGATTAAGTCCTCCTCTATTTGACTTTTTCATATCATCCCTAGTTCCCCATGAAGATTTCTTTGTCGATTTTCTATTGACAGCATCCAAAACAAAAGAAATTTCAATGTTCGACTTAACACCGCTGAATGCTGGTGGCACTTGATTGAAATCTGAATTAGTTGCATTAAAATCTTGATTCAAGATATCAATTTGTGATTGTATTTGAGCCAATGAGATATTTTCTGCGGCAGTTTTATATAATACGTTGACTACTACAGGAATTTCAATCTTTCCATTTACCAAACGCCCTTGAAGGATTGCTTGTTCAGCCAATGTTTCAAATGATGCCATTTTAATGGCGAGTTCAGGATTTTCTCTCAACTGAGTTTCCAGCACATCATGCGACGCGCAATGACGGGCAGACAACGATAAAGATACTTCTTCTTCAGCAGAGATAGATGATTCATCTTTGCTACATGAATACAAGGCCACAAGAGCCGACAATAATAAAATCGATTTTTTCATAATAAATTAAGTTCAATAAAATGAGGTTATACATAAATATCCGGCAATTGTATTATAAAAAAATCAATAATTACTCAAATAAACATAAAATTATATAGCAAGAAATCAAAATTAATTTCGTATTATATTTTCCTTTTTTTTAAATCATGTTTATTTAAAATGAATCTGAAATAAGTAAACGCTTTAATAAGTATTAGCACTTTTAAAGTAGTTCAACTTCTATTTCAAGAAATCTTGTTATACTTGTCTTTAAATGTTCCTTAGATTTCCAGCCCATAGCAATTTATTAGCACAAAAAAAACCGCCTTTTAAAAAATAAAGACGGTTTTTCATAGAGACAAATTAAATTTATTTAAACAATAAATAAACCACCTATCATGTTAACCTCATCCATTGTCAATGGTTCATCGAAAGCTTCAGTAACCCCATTATCACCACCAAACTGAGCAAACATGCCAGCTAAATTGACGCCACCTTGAACTGTGTTTTGTTCACCTGCATAGATTCCTGAGAATTCTGCAGGGAGATTATTATTATTCTGTGTTATCCATCCTTTTTGCATACGCATTCTTCTGACTTGAGATGCATGACGAGCTTCCACAGAGTGAATCTGAAGTGCATAAGTCAACAAATCATTGTCATTTGCCAAAGCTCCAGCTTGACCTTTATAGGCTCTAACACCTGTATCTTCAAAACCTTGAGCCAATGCTAAAAAGTGTTCGTAATTATTAAAAGGATCCAAACCAATTCCTCCGCTAAAGTCAAATTCTGGTTCAGTGATTGCCATATCCCCAAGTGCATTTTCCAAAAAATCAACATGAATATCTTCATGTATTGAAATAGTTTCAAATACAATACGGTCAGAAGCTGACATATCTATATTATTGTTATCATCTGCTAATAATCCTTGTCGGTAGAAACTTCTTTCTAAATATTCTAGTGTCAAAGCAAAATTCAAAACATCAGTGTTTGTGGCCATAAAAGCTGCACTTGCCATAGAATTTGTGGCTGCTTTTGCTTTAGAGCTCGTGGATGCCAATGCAAATGGTATGGATGCCATGACTGCTTTTGCGCCCAAATTTTTAAATTGATCAAATGAATCTCTCCTAGAACCTGGTTTACTTAAAAGTTCTTTATTTGAGAGTGTATCTAAAAATTTTATAAAATTCATAATATATTTTTTTAAGTTAAGAAAACGATTAAGATG
>JBGTDZ010000252.1:0-4657 GCA_041748055.1 Aquaticitalea sp. | reverse complement strand
AATATCGGCAATTTCGTCCCCTTTGGCATCAAAAAAGACCCGCAACAAAAAAGAATTGGGGCGTCTCTGGTTCATGGTGTTCAGGTCAGTCATGACTGAAGCAATTTTCTCCTTACCGCTTTTCGGATTATCAGCCATAGCATCGAGTCCGTTGATGTGATAATCGTAAATTACACTCCTAAATTCCTTATAGGTTGGAGACATCAGATTATCTATGAGTATAAAACGGGTCTGTAGACCATCTTCCAATTTCCATCCTTTGTATGCATTGTTTTGCTGTGAATATCCCGATATGGTCTGTGCCTGTTCAAAATAAGAATCGCCGCCATTTAGGGCAAATGAATCGGCATCAAGTCCCAAAATCATGAAGACATGAAAAGTTAAAACCGAGACCAAATTTGATTCAAACTGATTTGGGTTATAAACCAAATTCTGAAATTCCAAATATTCAAAACTAAAGTTCTTGTCGTTGAAATTATAAATGGGTGTACTATATGTTGAATTAAACACAGGACGCGAGGATTGCACCTGGATGGTCGCTTGAAAATTATCGTTGTTGTAATCGGAGATATTGATATTCATGGAACATTCTATCCGTTCCTGTGGTTTATAATTTTTTTTGGTCCATTGTGTGTTGTTGATGAATTCCATCAGTTGCCGTTCCAAGGTCTTGAAAACCTGAACATTTTCATTTCCTGTTTGTTGTGCATTTACAACCACAGTACAATTCAGTTCTTGCGAAAAGGTCTGTGAGACAAAAAGTATAGCTAAAAGAAAAATACAGTTACGCATGGATCTGTTTTAAAATTTGATTTAAAATATCTTCAGCAACTTCTGCCTTCGATTTTAGGTCGTGTTGAATGATTTCGTCAGCATCGGTTATAAAAGTAACTTTATTTGTTGAACCTCCAAAACCTGCACCTTTATCTTTTAAAGAATTTAATACAATAAGATTCAAGTTTTTTGATTTCAATTTGGATTTTGCGTTTTCGATTTCGTTATCGGTTTCCAATGCAAAACCTACCAAAAATTGATGCGTTTTTGATTCTCCCAAAGATTTCAGGATGTCCTTGGTCTTTTCCAACTCAATGGTTAACGAGGAATCTTTCTTTTTTATTTTGGTGTCTGACACAAATTTCGGTTTATAATCTGCAACAGCTGCAGATAGGATGGCTATGTCAATATTGCTATAATATTCTTGAACCGCTTCAAACATTTCAGATGCACTCACAACTCTAATAATCTTAATGAAACTATCTAAAACATTTTCACTTGTTGGGCCTGCAATTAAGACAACTTCTGCGCCAAGCTTTGCAGCAGCCTTTGCGATTTCAAATCCCATTTTTCCACTGGAATGATTTCCTATGAAACGTACGGGGTCTATTGCTTCATGCGTTGGCCCAGCGGTTATCAATACTTTCTTCCCTTTGAAGGGGAGCTTATTAAGAATATCCTTTTCGATAAACTCAACAATGATTTCTGGTTCAGCCATTCGACCTTCACCATATAAGCCGCTGGCCAATTCTCCACTTTCGGCCGGAATCATTATATTTCCATAGGCTCTTAAAATTTTAAATGACCGATCAGTGGATTCATGTTTGTACATATCCAAATCCATAGCTGGCGCAAAATAGACAGGACATTTTGCGGAAAGGTAGGTGGCCATTAGGAGATTGTCGCAAATCCCATTTGCCATTTTGGAGACTGTATTGGCTGTGGCAGGGGCAATTATGAACAAATCCGCCCAGAGACCAAGCTCAACATGATTGTTCCAAACAGCATTTTCATCATCCTCATTTGTAAATGAAGAATAGACGGTATTTTTAGATAAAGTGGATAGGGTTAAAGGCGTAATGAAGTCTTTAGAAGCAGGCGTCATTACGACCTTTACGTCAGCACCTGCTTTTATAAACAACCTGACGAGGTTGGCCGTTTTATAAGCAGCAATTCCGGCAGTGATGCCTAGAAGTATGTTTTTGCCGCTTAAAACTGACATGATAGCTTATGCTTCTTTAACGTCGTCTTCAGTGTTTCTGAAATAAATCTTATCGTTCAACCATTCCTGAACTGCAAGTGCATGAGGTTTAGGCAATTTTTCATAAAATTTTGAAACCTCAATTTGTTCTTTGTTCTCAAAAATCTCTTCCAAACTATCATTGAAAGTTGCAAATTCTTCAAGTTTGTCAACCAACTCCCTGCGGATGTCGGTATTGATTTGCTCAGCCCTTCTTGAAATTACGGAAATCGCTTCATAGATGTTTCCTGTTGGTTCATCTATTTGATTTCTGTCATAAGTAATAGAACTTATTGGAGCATTTGTTTTCTTTAAATCCATGGTATATAAAATTTAACTTTTTTTAATATATTGTTGGGATATGACATTCAATTCGCTATTCATTGCCTCAATTTCCGAAAGGTGTTCAGAATTCGGAAATGATTTTTTGAACGCCATATAATAGGCAATCGCATTATTTGTACGTACTTCTTTTTTTCTTTCTGTACTCTTTATTGTCAATTTATAAGCAGCATCCAATCGATAAAACATGGCTTCCTCTTTAAATGAAGTTCCTGGAAATTCCAAGAGGAAATTATCAAATGATTTAATGGACGCTTCGTAATCTGTAATTCTATTATACTGTTTGGCAATCTCAAAAGCTTTTTTCTCCAATTTGTAATCCAGTTCCTTAACCATGTCGTTAACTTCTGTGATGAATTGGGATTCTGGATATTTATTGATGAACAATTGCAATTTTTCCAAGGCTTCCAATGTTTCCTTTTGTTCCTTACTGTAAACAGGAGACAACTCATAGAAACTTTTTGCTGAAAGAAACAGCGCCTCTTCTGCCTTTTCACTTTTCGGATAAGCACTTTCAAAACGCTCGAACTGATAAGCTGATAAATAATAATCCTTCATCAAGTAAAACGAATTGGAATACATGAACATCAATTTCTCAGCTTGGGGCTTACCTCTGTAACCAGGAACTATTTGAGCAAACAATTTATTTGCCTTACTATATTTTCCAGCATCATATAGTTCGGTTCCTTTGGCGAACTTCACGGCTGTATCTTCCGATTTGAGTGCTTTTTGATATTCACTGCAAGAGCTTAAAGTAATGATTATTAAAAGTGTAACTAAAAAATTCTTCATATTAAAAAAACAGATTGCAAAAATACATATTTATAATGTATTAAAAAATAAAATTTAGACGCTAAAATAACGCTTGGTTTGAGGCTCTTGGTATGTTTATGTAATTTTTAACTTTTACGGATTCAATTCAAATCTTTTATCAATTTTTTGATTTTGGATTTAAGGGCATTGGAAGCAGGTACCAGCGGTAACCGCACAGTATCTTTGCAAAGCCCCAAGGCTTGCAGGACGCCTTTTACTCCTGCGGGATTGTTCTCCTCAAAAATTGCACTCGTAAGGTCCATTAATTTAAAATGCAACTCATAAGCCTCTTTCGCTTTGCCTTCCAATCCCAAGGTTATCATTTTTGAAAATTCTTTTGGAAACGCTTGTCCAATCACCGAAATCACTCCGGCCCCGCCAGCAAGAACAACTCCCAAAGCCAAATCATCATCTCCTGAAATTACCAAAAAGTCCTCCGGTTTGTGTTTTAGCAGCTGAAGATATTGAGCGACATTGTTTCCAGCTTCCTTTACAGCAATGATGTTTTTAAAGTCATTTGCCAAACGCAAGGTGGTTGCGGGAAGCATATTTGAGGAAGTCCGCCCAGGAACATTATACAAAATCAATGGCACTGGTGAAATTTCGGCAATGGCCTTAAAATGTTGGTAAATCCCTTCTTGAGTTGGCTTGCTATAATATGGTGATACAGACAAGATGGCGTCGATATAACTCAGGTCGGTAGTATGTATCTCTTCAATCACTTCTGCAGTATTGTTGCCGCCAATGCCCAAAACCATCGGGACCCTACTTCTGTTTGTTTTGTGAATGGAGTCAATGATTTCCTTTTTTTCCTTTCTGGTGATGGTCACACTCTCACCTGTAGTTCCGCTGATGACGAGATAATCGGTCCCGTTTTCGATGTTGAAATTTACGATGTTTTCCAATGCTTTGAAGTCGATGGTTTTATCAGTTTTAAAGGGTGTAACCAAGGCGACTCCTGTTCCAAAAAATGTTATCATTATAGTTTTTTTAATACAGTTAAATACTTTTTCAATTCATTTTTAAATAGCGGAAAATCCGTAGTTTCAATATCCAAGATCAAATCATACAAACGTGGATCAGAATTGGAAATTCCAATTTTAAGGTTGGCTTTCGACGCTGCTGACATTAGGTTCAATTCCAAAGTGTTTTGTCTGTAAAAACAAATCAAAGCATCAAATTCGGTGTCGATAAAACTTTGAAGTTCTATGTTTTTGATGGCACCTTTCCAACCAATATCCTTTGGACTGAAATAAGTGTCCCAAAGTTTGTCCGTTATTTTATTATCTTCGACAAAGGTGATGATTTTTGTTTTAGGCGGAAGCACTTCCAATTCTTTAAAAAAGTTCCTAAAAGCATCTAAATCCCTAAATTCCTTTAAATTCAAAATAACACCGACCGACTGTATTTTTTTTTGGTTGACGGCAATACTTCTTGAATTTAATAGTTTGTTAACATGTTTTTGGTTTGATTTTTCTTTGAATGCCT
>JBGTDZ010000251.1:0-25651 GCA_041748055.1 Aquaticitalea sp. | reverse complement strand
GCAATTCATCCCAACGGAATGGAATACATCGGTATGGAAAGCTGTACCCAATGCCACAAAGATATTATTGAAAGCCATAAACATACAGCGCACTGGCTGACGTCGTCGGACGCATCGGAAGAAACCATCAAAGGAAGCTTTTTGGAAGGAAAAAATAATCTTGAGCTGAACCTTGAAACGGCTTTCAAAATGATAAAAAACGATTCTGGGTTTTTCCAACAGTTATATTTAAAAAATAATAATCAAATACTGTATCAAGCTCCGATGCAAATGGTCATAGGTTCAGGCACCAAAGGACAATCGTATTTGCTATGGGACAGAGATGCGTTATACCAACTGCAAGCCTCTTATTTTACGCCTACTGATAGTTGGGTCAATAGCCCTGGATTCCCTCCAAATGCCGTGCAGTTAAGGCCTGTTCCTGGACGATGTTTAGAATGTCATGCTACATTTGCAACAAGGACAAGCCCTGATTATGACAATAGATTTGATAAAAAAACCTTGATTACAGGTATCGATTGCCAGCGCTGCCATGGCGCCGTCAAAGACCATGTAGTTCATCATCGTAAAAACCCAAAAGATACTTTGGCAAAGTTTGTAATGTCTTATAAAGGATTGGATAGAGCGCAACGATTGGATGCCTGTGCGCTTTGCCATTCGGGATTACGGGAACAGCAAATGCAAACCAATTTTGCGTTTATGCCCGGAGACCGACTTAATAAATTCTCGCTTCCAGATTATGATGAGACGAACTTATCGGAATTGGACGTCCATGGTAATCAATTTGGGCTGTTGCAAGCCAGTGCATGCTTTAAGCAAAGTAAAACGATGGACTGCACTACATGCCACAACCCACATAAAAATGAAAGGGGAAATTCAGGATTATTCAATGCTGCCTGCGTCAACTGCCATAAAAAAGATAACATACATAAAGAAACCCAAGACACATACCTTACAGGATTTTCCGATTGTATTTCGTGCCACATGCCATTGGCCGATAGTAATGTCATGAAAATTCAAGTATCAATGGACAGTTTGGTTTCGGTTAAAATACGAACCCACCTAATCGGAATATATCACAATGGATCGGGCGTTGTTAAAAAGTAATGATGTTTTAAATTATTTAAACAAGAAAAGTTGATGGCCGATGGCCAATATGATAGATTTAAACCCTATTTGAGAAAATCGCAGAATCGTAGAATGGGTTTTGTAATCCAATTAAAATTTGTAATGCGTAATGAAAAGATTTCACAAAACCTGCTACGCATCGACTACTTAAAATAAAATTAATATAAATGGGAGAATTGGAAATAAATAGGTGGGAGCAGACAAGGACCATTGATATTCTATGTGTTGGGGAAGTTCTCATCGATTTCATAGGGCATCAATCGGGCGTAGGTATGGATGAAACGAGGGATTACCACCGATATTTAGGCGGCTCCCCTACCAATGTCGCCATGAATTCAGGACGATTGGGTTTAAACGCATTGATGGTTGCAGCAGTAGGTAATGATGGCTTCAGCGATTATATTTTCAAAAGATTTTCAGAAATCAGCATTAATACAGATTATATAGTCAGGCATCAAGATAAAGCAACCAGTATTATTTTTGTGTCCAAGTCCGAAGGCACACCTGATTTCATTGCCTATCGCGATGCAGATTGTTGTATCGATGAAGCACAAATACCAAAGGACTTACTTTCCAATACCAAAATATTCCATACGACATGTTTCGCGCTAAGTAAAAATCCTGCGCAGTCCACCATTCTAAAAAAAGCCGAGGAAGCCTTTCATTTAGGTTGCCAATTGAGCATCGATGTCAACTACTCCAAAAAATTATGGGACAGTGAGAATGAGGCAATCGATATCATCAAGGCCTATTGCAAATTCAATCCACTGGTCAAAATCAGCGAGGACGATATGGAACGCCTTTTTGAACGTCATTTGCCTCACAACGACATATTTGAATTTTTTCATTCTGAAGGCGCGGACACCGTATGTCTGACCCTTGGAAGCAAGGGCGTCAAACTCTCACAAAAAGGCCAGCCCCTTATTCAATTGCCAGCCATAAAAGTTGAAAAAGTTTTGGATACCACTGGCGCTGGAGATGCATTCTGGTCAGGATTTTTATTCGCCTATATTAAAGAAAAACCTGTGGATGAATGTTTGGAAGTCGCCCTGCAACTGGCTGCTTTAAAACTTCAAAATGTTGGAAGGCTGCCCGATAACATCACCATTCTTTCAAAACTTTTATAGCACTTTTCCATGGATGACCTCAATAAAATAAAGGATTACAATACAGTGAATATTGAAATATTCAACGGTGTTATGCTCAACGCGTATCCTGATAGTATTGGCCATAGATTAAGTGATGCCGTTGCGATGCTAAAAATGCCTGCTTTCAAAGATGTTTTTTCCTTATTTTATGTATTGCCCACCTTTTTCAACAGCGATTTGGACAGGGGATTTTCAATCGTGGATTATGACCTCAACAAATCGTTGGTGTCTCCAGAGGATTTGTCTTCCTTGAATGACCTCAATATCATGTTGAAATTGGATATTGTGTTAAACCATCTGTCGGTAGCGTCACCTCAATTCAAGGATTTGCTGAAACATGGCGAAGACTCACGATATAAGGATTTTTTTATTGATTGGAATGAATTCTGGAACGGTAATGGTAAGATGTCGCCAGAAGGCGTCATGATTCCTGATGCTGAGTTTCTCAACAAACTGTTCATGAGGAAACCTGGGCTTCCGATATTGAATGTGCTTTTCCCTGACGGAAGCGAAAAACCATTTTGGAATACGTTTTATCAACATATAAAATATCATGACATCAATGTTGAAGACTTCAAGGAGTTAAAAAATTTAAGCTCTAATGAAGTACGACTGATTTGCGAAAAAGTGAATTGTGCAATCGCAAAAAACCAAGATGTCAAGGCGATTGATTTTGTCGCCAATAATCCCGTTAAAAACGAAATCATTAAAATCGTCGAAAAAAAGCGAACCTATTTGGGTCAGATGGATGTGAATGCCAAATCAGATTTGGTTTGGGAATTTTATGAACAAACTCTTTCCAAATTAAACCATTTTGGATGTAAGATTTTACGTTTGGATGCATTTGCATATTTACACAAGCAAGTTGGGCAAACCAATTTCTTCAACAAACCCGGTACTTGGGACTATCTGGAACGCATCAAACAGTTGGCACAAAAAAATAAGCTGATGGTCTTGCCCGAAATCCATGCCGAATATGGTCTTGGCTTACATGATGAGGTCGCCAAAAAAGGCTATCCCATTTATGACTTTTTCTTACCGGGCTTAATGATTCACACCATTGAAAATGGCAGCAGCAAAGCCCTTGTAAATTGGATTAAGGAAATTGTTGCGAAGAATTACAGAACCGTCAACATGCTTGGTTGCCATGACGGTATCCCTGTTTTAGATTTAAAAGGTAAGGAAGTGGACGGTGCTTACAACCAAGGTTTGCTGGAAGACTTCGAAATTGAAGCCATCATGGAAATCATTATTGAGCGTGGTGGTCGTGTAAAAAATCTGTATGACCCAGCAGGTCGAAAGATTTCGTACTATCAGGTAAACGCGACTTTTTTCAGTGCCTTGGGTGAAGATGAGCGCAAATTGCTGTTGGCGAGAGCGATTCAAATGTTCATGCCGGGAATTCCGCAAGTCTGGTATTTAGACCTATTCGCCGGAAAGAATAACTACGAAGCTGCCGACCAAGGTGGAGGCGCAGGACATAAAGAAATCAATCGTACCAACCTAACAATGGATGCCATTGAAAAAGGGCTAAAAACACCTATTGTAATTAACCAATTAAAAATCATGCGATTGCGAAACACGTCAAAAGGATTTCTTGGGACGGTATCCATCAACGAAACTCCTGACCATGAACTGGATATTTCATGGGCATTAGGGCAGGATAGTGTACGGTTAAAGGCAAACTTGAAAAGCTACGATTTCACAATAAATCAAACCACATTGGGTGTGGCTGACAGGTTGACTTTTAAGGATTAAGATGATGTTAAAAGTTTTTTTCAGGGGAGCTGGACCGCTAAATAAGAGCAATGTTTGTTGTTGATTAATAATTGTGTGGTACAATCCGTTCAATTTTGGATAAGAAATTTTAATATATAGAATTGTTTATATCATTTCTCACTACCACATATCCAACAAATTGACATAAACATTACTAGAAAATATTAAGTTTTAGTTCTATTGCGAATATTGCAAATAAAAAGCTTCAAAGAGTAAAAACCCTGAGAAGCCTTTAGTATTCCTGTGGTCCCACTTGTATCCAAGTTGTTAGAGTAATGAAGAGTATTTTATACAATTATGGATTGACCTTTGATAAAATATAAATCTTAAATAGTAGTAAACACCTATAGATGTGTACAAGGGTTTGAGCATCATAGGATTTTAACAAGCAAAGTCCAATATTTGCGTCGCCGAACAGAAAACTCTTGAGTGTATATTATAATAAAATTTATCGCTTTAATGCAAAATGTGATCTAAATACTTTTTGTTGCCCAAACTCTTCATAAATCAATTCGAACCAATAATCCGTGGAGGGCAGGTTTTCACCTTCAAAGGTACCGTCCCAACCAGGGCCATTAGTTTTAAGTTTTCCTAAAATATTTCCAAATCGATTGTAGATTGTGATGTCTGCCAGTGGTTGGTCATTGAGGGCAAATACATTCCACGTATCGTGGTAACCATCATCGTTTGGCGTCAGGAATTTTGGATAGGCAATCACACGAATGTTTTCAATCACAATAAATCCACACGATGACGTTTCAGTTTTATAATCATAGACATAGACATCGTGCAAGCCTCCGCCAACATTGGTGAACACACCCCCATTGTCGAGAATTTCACCATCATCCAATTGGAACCAATAATCACCATAACCCTGCACAACCACCGTAATGGTCTGTGGAGAATCAAAGGCATTGGACTGTTGCACCTCAACAAACACCGCTTGTCCCGATTGGATGACCTCAAAAGGTTCACTCAAATTTGAAGTACAGTTGGAAATGGATTGGATCTCTGTGACTTCTACCGTATACAGTCCCGGTGCCACGGTATTTACTGTATAGGTCGCTTGATTGGCATTGGGAATTTCCGATCCATTGAGATACCAAGTATATATATAATTAATATTTTGTAAATCACTTAACAAAGTCACTTCGTTTTGAAGTTCGTTGGTTTCAAAATCTACACAAATGGTGTTGAGACCATCCAAAGCGGTAATTGTTGGTGTCAACACGGGATAAATAGTCAAGACTGTTGAAGTCGTTGCAAAGCATTCGGCAGGAATGTTATTGTTAATCACACGAATGTATACTGTTTGAGTATCGGGCGTGGTATTCTGAAAGTTCATTGGGTCAGTAATTGGATTGGATCCGTCCAGGGCATTTTGATTGGAAAGGTAATAACTTACTGTAAAATTATTGGGGTCTTGGCCATTCAGCACTTCTGTATCCAATATTGTCAAATCAAAAGTATTGAATCCATCGTTGATTCCATCCGTATCACAAATGGCAACCGGGGCTGGCATGGTGGCCGTTGCCTGACTTTCCACATTTAATTCATATGGAAAGACCCCGAAACAACCACCAACCGTATTCGTAATTACCACAAAGATGGTTTGGTTGAATGCCGTTGTGTTGGTGTAAGGATTCCCAGTTATTTGGTTATTGGTAGCAGCATCTTCATAAAAGCTAACTGTGAAGGTATTGCTGTTTTGGGTGCTTCCCAAAATGTTTAGGACTTCTGCATTGAGGTTGAATGCATAAAATCCGTTGCCAGTTGCACTGCACACAGTTAATTCATCAACTGCAATCGTTGGTGTTGGATTTACTATAATTTCCATCGTTTGAATAGGTGCACATTGGCCTGATGTTGGTGTAAATGTGTAAAGTGTTGTCGCCGTGTTATTGATTGCTGGGCTCCAAGTTCCGGTGATGCCATTGTTGGAAGTTGTCGGAAGCGCGGACAATGTGTCTTCATTACAGATAGGTGCTATTTGCGTGAAAATTGGTGTGACCGATGGATTGACCGTAATTTCCATAGTTGCTGTGGTGGCACATTCTCCTGAATTGGGCATAAACGTGTAGGTAGTGGTGGTCGTATTATTAATTGCCGGAGCCCAAATACCCATAACCCCATTATTGGAAGTGGTTGGCAAGGGCGACAAGTTATCACCACTACAAATGGGGGCCACTTGCGTAAATAGAGGTGTGGCCATTGGATTGACCACAATTTCCATGGACTGTGTTGCGGCACATTGTCCTGCATTTGGTGTAAATGTGTACGTGGTGGTTGCTGTATTGTTGAGAGCTGGACTCCAAGATCCTGCGATGCCGTTGTCTGAAGTTGTTGGCAATGCCGAAAGCATATCACCACTACAGATGGGAGCCGGCTGTACAAAGTTTGGAGTTGTTGATGTATTGACAACAATTTCCATCGCCTGGGTGGTAGTACAGGCTCCAGATGCATCTGGAGTAAATGTGTAAGTTGTCGTAGCTGTATTGTTTATTTCAGGGCTCCAAGTTCCTGAAATGCCATTGTTCGATGTTGTTGGTAAAGGCGCTAAGGACCCACCACTACAAATCGATGCGACTTGCGTAAACAATGGGGTAACAGATGGAGTGACCATTATTTGCATCGTCTGTGTGCTGGCACATTGTCCGGCATCTGGCGTGAAGGTATAAGTCGTTGTTGTTGAGTTGTCGATGGCTGGACTCCAAGTTCCAATAATACCGTTGTTTGAATTTGTTGGCAATGGTGCTATTGTTTCGCCACTACAGATGGGATCCACTTGCGTAAATGTTGGTGCGGTGGCGGGATTGACTATGATTTGCATCGTTTGGGTATTGACACATTGTCCTGCTATCGGGGTGAATGTATATGTGGTGGTAGCAGTATTATTGATTGCTGGACTCCAAGCCCCATCCACACCATTGTTTGACGTGGTTGGTAATGGTGCTAAGGTTTCTCCATTACAGATGGGGGCCACTTGAGTAAAGATAGGGGTCGTTGATGAGCCTACAATTATTTCCATTGTTTGCGTTGTGGCACATTGTCCTGCATCGGGAGTGAACGTGTAAGTAGTGGTGGTCGTACTGTCCATTGCTGGGCTCCATGATCCGGTAATTCCGTTGTTCGATGTGGTCGGCAATGGTGATAAGCTTCCTGTCGTACAAATGGGTGCCACTTGTGTAAATGTTGGTGTAATGGAGGCAGTCACCATCACCGTAATGGATTCCCCAACTGCTTGCGAACACACGACCGTTGCACCATTAATCACCTGTGCATCCACAACATTTATGGTTAAGTCGGAAGTTGGGGTTTGTTGTATGTCAAAAACACCGGTGGCGTCTAAATCTATGGCCTGTGTAGTGCCGCCATCCAACGTATAGTGAACCGTGGCAAAAGGTGTGCCCGTGATTGTAAAGGTGACCGATTCTCCTTCGCAGATAGATGTGCTTGTGGCGGAAACTGTAGCGTCCGGTATTTCTGTCACTCTCAAATTAAAATCAATCAATGTATAACAATCCGTGCCGTTGGAAGTGACCTTCGCATATATGAGCTGCGGGTTGGACGTATTGGCGTAAATGCCAGGTAAGGGATTGACACCATCGGTGGCATCCGCCAATGTTTCAAAAAAATCAATGGTATTGCCCGGGTCTGAGTTGATACTACTTTTGATGCTGTTCAAATCAAAAATGGCGATGTTTGGATTGCTGCTGCATTGTTTGACATCATCAATCGCATTCGCGGTTGGGGGAGCAGGAAAGGCGCCAGTCCCTGCGGTTGCTGTGCCTGTCCATTGGATTTGAAAACCACCTTCGCCTACTGGACGATCGATTGCTATGTAATAGGATTGCCCGGCTACGACATTCAACCAAAACACATATCCCGTACCCAAGGAGCCAGGTCCTGTTTGTGTTAGTGTGGTACTGCCGTTTATTCCAGTATGATTAGTGGCGAGTCCAGCCTCATTGGGATTGGTGGTAGCACAACGAATCGGATTCCCTAAATTAGAACATACACGATTGGGTCCAAAGACCCAAAAATCGTAATCTACCAAAATGCTTGGGTCGTTAGGAATCAAATCGAAGCCCAGAGTCCCAGATTGTACAATGTTCACCTTTAACCAAAGGCTGTTGCCTTCCAAACCTCCGCAACTGGAGATTTCCTGTAAGTTCCCCATGCCAGTCGCATTGGATTGAAAGCTACCATTGCCACAAACCGTAATCGCATTGACACAATCATTTGGTTCCTGCGCATACACTTGCAAAAACAATGAGGTAAAGAACCCGATAATTATTAATTTTTTCATTTTTAAGACATCCTAATTTCAAATTCCAATAGCCAATCTGCGGTTCACAGATTGACTATCAGAACAACAGCTATTATCAATAAAGGGTCAGTTAACGAACAAGTTCGTATACTGTTTATTTTACAATCAAGAATTCGGAACGCCTGTTTTGCCCATCCTCTTCTTCGGTACAATTAGACTTACAGTCTATTTTTGGTTCTAAGCTTCCCATGCCCTTTGCGGACAATATGTTTTTGTCAATTCCTTTTGAAATCAAATATTGAACTGTGGACTGTGCCCGTCTCTCAGATAATTTCAAATTATATGCTTGACTTCCTTTGGTATCCGTATGCGACCTTACCAAGATAGCCATTTCTGGATATTCTTTCATAATCGTCACCAATTTATCCAACTCCTCAGCCCCTTGTTGCGTGATGTTGCTCTTATCAAAATCGAAATAAATGTTTTTAAGTTTTACTTCGGTATCCGTAATCACTTCATTGATGGGTTTCAAGGCTGCCGATACCGTGAACATGCCCCCGCTGGATGGTGCCGCCGTGACCGACACGGTCTCAAACCCTTCTTTTGAGACATTCAGCACATAAGTGGTATTGCATTCAATATTAAATGTTGTCGTGCCTTCCGCATCCGTAGATTGCGAGGCCATCACATTATTTTGGTTATCCATTATGGAGATTTTGGCATCCTTCAACACGGCATTCGTGTTTGCATTTGTGACCAAGGGCCTTACTTCCGATTGGCACACGGGAATGGCGGTGTAGATATTATCAACTCCAGACCTATTTGATGAAAAATACCCGACGCTCTTTAAAGTGTTCATACTAAAAGAGAAGTCATCACTTTTAGTATTTACGGGCTTTCCCAAGTTGACTGCCTCCTCTTTTGTATTTAAATCTATCATGAACACATCAAAGCCTCCAAAACCTTGTTTTCCATTGGAAGCAAAATAAAGAATGTGATTGTCACTGATGAATGGGAAACCTTCCTTTCCGGCGGTATTGACATTCGGGCCGAGATTCTGAGGTGTTCCAAATTGAGATCCATTCATGGTAACTTTCCAAATATCTTTATCACCCATTCCTCCTGGCATGTTGGACGCAAAATAGAGTGTTTTCCCATCTGTACTCAAACTCGGATGACTTACTGAATAGTCCTTACTATTGAATGGCAATGGCTGAATGTCAACCCATTTGCCATTGACTCTTGTGGCTCTATAAAGGCCTTGCTGACCCAATTTCACCTGATTTTTCTTGTCTTTTTTATAATCGCCCGTACTGTGCCCATCGCGCGCAAAAATAATCGTATTCCCGTCGGCACTTAAGGTAATTGGACCATCATGGTATGGTGTATTAAGATCATTCACCGGTTCGGGGGTGGTAAATGTTCCATTATCGCTTCTTTCAGCCTTATAAATATCTAGATAAGGTTGGTTGTTCCAACGGTCTTGCTTTGTTGAGGTGTTTCGGCTGCTTACAAAATAGAGCATGTTGTCGTCTGTCAAAAAAGAACCGAAGTCGCTATGCTTACCATCATTGATTCCTATTTCCTTAACGTCGAAAAGCTTATTCCTCTCCGCCAACCGCGGAATATAATTCGGGTTTGTCAAATGGTTTTTTGCTCGCTGGTCGTTTGGCTGAAGCTGTGAAAACATACTCATTTGTTTGTTGGCCTCTTCATATCTCCCTTGCGTTTTTAGGGATTGAGCATATTTAAAATACACCTCTGCATCCTGGTTGGACTCTATGGCTTTTCCATACCATTTGACGGCTTCTACTGTGTTGAACACATTATAATAACTGTCTGCCAACTGTTTATAGACGTGACCATCTGCCTGATTTCTTTCCACCAAATTTAAATAAGCATCAATGGCATCTACATATTGATAGCCATTAAAGAGCATGTCGGCTTCCTTGGTCTGTTTGTTTTGGGCATAGCTCATATTTAATATGAACACTAGGCTAACAAGGGTATATTGTATTTTCATTTTAAATGTCTTTTTATTAGAAAAATCTTGGTGAAATGGAAACTTTTTTAAGCGTGTTCAAATCGAACAGCAATAAAAACTCATGCGATGCGGATGTGGTCGCCTTAAGATTGGAGATGACATGGTCGTAAGCATAACCGATACGTATTCCCGAAGTTACTTCCACATTGAACATGGCTCCAAAGGAATCATCCAACCGATACGTAGCACCCAATTCAAAACGCTCATTGAACAGGGCGTTGGCAGAAAGGTCTAGGGATGTTGGCGCACTAAATGCTGACTTTACCATGAAAGATGGTTTGAATTTGATGTTTTCTGAAACATGAAAAACATATCCACCGGTCAAAAAATAATGTTGAGATTCCGATCCGAATTGAAAATCCTGCCCATTGTCGGTGACATCCAAATACGTATTGCTCAAAAAGTTGGGCACCGATAAAGCGAGATAATACTTTTGGGTATAATAAAAGAAGCCTGCACCTACATTTAAAAAAGTACTGCTAGTATTCTCACTGAAGGCATTATCGTTGGCATCGGGAACAAACCCATTGCCAATCTCACTGAATAGACCTATATTTTGAAATGTTGCGCCGGCTTTGATACCAAATGCCAATTGGTGCTCTCCTCCCAAATTCAAGGTATAGGAGAAGTCTGCATACACATTGTTTTCCTCTACTGGTCCAATTTTATCCGAGATGGCAGAAAGCCCCAAGCCGACATTTTTTCCCACTGGACTGTGCACCGATAAAGTTGCGGTCTTTGGAGCGCCATCAATATTCACCCATTGTGTTCTGTACAAAAGCCCAATGGATAAATTGTCCTTTGACCCCGCATAGGCTGGATTGATCACATTCATATTATACATGTATTGTGTATAATGTGGGTCTTGTTGTGCTTTTGCGCCTATTACCAACAACAGAGCAAAGGCTAGTGTGACATATATTTTTTTCATTTTTAATGTATCTTTCATTATATTTTGAATTAATCTGCCCAAGGATGTCTTGCGCTGACTGTCTTTCTTCTCTGTTTACTGTTCTCTATTGATATAAACCCAACCAGTCGAGGAACTTCCATCCTGTTTTCTGATGCTATAGAAATAGGTGCCATCGGGCAATTCTTCTCCTTTTTTGGATTGGCCAAACCATTGGTTGGTATAATTACCATTGAAATTGAAGACTTCGGTGCCATAGCGATTGAAGATGACCATTTCCACAACGCCAAAGCCCGTAAGGTCGAAGGTGTCATTTTTGTTATCGCCTCCAGGTGAAATTCCATTTGGTATCAATCCGCAGGAAAATCGGGTCAGCGTGGTCGAGACGGTATTGGTACATGCTCCAAAACTCACTGTTACCGAAATTTGAGTTGGAACCGACACATTCGGATTATTGCTGGCATATTCCGTGGCGTTGAACGTTTCGGAGTTATTACCGATGGTATTTCCATTGGCATCGGTCCATGTATAGGTAACATTGTCAGTATTGTACGAATCGTTGATTGGCGACACGGTAAGAATCGTTGCACCGTTGACGCAATCTTCATTTATTTCTGAATCAATTGAATTCAAAATAGTGATGTCGAATGAACTCATGCTGCCTTCGATACAGTTTGATGCATCCTCGACGATTTCATAAGTAATTGTATATTCACCAACGCTGCTTGTTGAAATGTTAATTTGTCCAGAAGTGGTATCAATGGTCAATCCTGTTGTAGAACTGAATGTCCCTCCATTGGAAAATCCTGGAGAAAGCATTGGAGACACACTTCCTCCATCTGAACAATATATGGATTCGCTATATGTAAAGCCTGTTCCAGGTGTTGTGCTGGCGGTAATCTCTATGGTCACTGTAGATGTTCCTACTTCAAGACAATTGGCCTCATCTCCATTAAATGTATAAACGACATCATGTGGTCCTCCTGTTGCAGAAGACAAGTCAATTTCTCCAGTCGCTGGGTCAACCGTCAAAGTTGTACTGCTAAATGCACCACCTTGGGTAAATCCTGCGTCCAAACTAGGTAGTGGATTTGAGTTTGATAAGATACAAACTATGGCTGGATTATAATTAAAAGTCGTTACTGAAGCGGTTGCCTGTGTGAACTCTACTGTTGACGTAAAAGTTCCAGATGCTGTACAGATGGATGCATCTCCAGTATAGGTATAAACTATCTGATGTTGTCCCGCAGTTGCCGAGGCAATATCAATTTCTCCTGTACCAAAGTCCACGGTTAAAGTGGTAGAACTGAATACGCCACCTGTTGCAAAATTTGCTGCAAAATCAGGCAAAACATTCACTGTAGCAGATTCACAAGTTGCAAGATAACTAAATGTCAATTCTGGTGTTGTGAAGTTATTTACCATCACTTCAATTTCGGCACGAGGCCCTTCGCAACCAGTTGTATCGGCATTCGCCACATAATATGAGGTGTTTCCTGCAATCGACGTGTCTGGAGTTGGTGCTGTTGCACTTCCTGTTCCACCGACGGCTTGTGTGTACCACAACAAATTATTGCTTTCTGTTGGCGTTGCCGTTAATGGTTGAGCGGTTGCATTCAGACAATATATAACAGGTGTTTCAACTGTTGGAACATCCGCAATGCCATCGTAAGTAATTTCAATACTGTTTTCACAATACCTTGTTTTCCAAATAAACGTATATACGCCTGGTTGTAAGAAATTGGTAATCGTTGTAGCGCTATTGGTCGCGTCAGTAATAATCACCGCCCCGGGATTGCTTTCATCGGCAATCCATGTCCCGACACCATTCGCGGCAATAGATGCCATTGCGTTATTACAGTCTATTGCAAAAGATTCCGTGATAATTTCGTTATTGGCCACAAAATCAACTGCATCTATAACATTACCAATATCATCTCCAGCGCTAGCCCTAAAAATGAATCGGGTAGCGTTTTGTCCTGCTGGCACTTGATATGACCCTGTAATTAATGCCCAAGATTGAACAATTCCTAAGTTCTCTGAAATCATTGTATATGGTCCACCAGTTGGTCCGGCAAATAATTGAACTGTATTACCTTCAGATCTAGCCAGGTGTGCAAAACTGTAATCAAATAGCGTTATTTCAGATGAATCAAAATCTCTGTAGATGCCTATAATTTCAGGATCAGAGGGGTCAATCGTGTTGCCGATGTCAGAGAGTAGTTGTACAGATTGGCCACCTTCGTACGGTTCGAATCCAGGAGCACCTAATCCTTCCCAAATAAAAAATGCATTCCATGTATCTAAATTCTGGCGCCATCCTGGAACAACCTCTTGAGCAATAAAAGATTGAACACCACTTAAAAGACCTAAGGCCGGTGATTCAAAACCACCATTGACCGTATCTACATTACAAAGATCTTGAGGTGTTTTTAGACAGACTTTAAATCTACGATTGTTGGATGCTGTACTATTTAAAGTAAGTCTTACTTTATAATTTTCACCCACTATCAATTCAGACGAATACATGGCTACTAATACCTTGTCGTAGGTGCAGGCCAATTCAATTAGCTCTCCCGTGCCTGTGTTATGATAAAGTGTGATGGTAACATCTGGATATGGCACATCTCCACTAGTGTAATAAAATTCCCCCGTAAAGCCATTGACTTCTATAATGTGTATTCGAGATTCTGCAGTAAAGTCAAACCAGACATCACCTGCATTCAGGCCATCGCAACCGAATGATTGAGAAGACACTGTTGCGCCTACAAAAGACACTTCAGTTGCAGATATGTTACATGACTCATCAGAATTAATTGGAAGCGTGATGGAAGTTGAAACGTCATCATTTCGAATAAATTTAAACGGACCAGTCCAATAACTTAGGTCATCTGTTCCACAAATAGCTCTTACAAAGTATTCATAAGTAGCAGCGAATGGATTATTGAAATCTGCGGCTGTTGGTAAATAGAAGTTCGTAGAAACTATTGTACCAGATTGTGGTAAGGTTCCATTTCCTATTGGTTGGATGGCAACCTCCCATTGGCTTTCACTTCCACCAGCTGTCCATGATAACACATTTGTGTTGCTGATAGATAAATTTGTGGGTTGTGGACAGTCAATTGTGCCGCACACTGCAATGCCTTCATAAACAATTCTTCTAAGTGGTGGGCTTAAGGGACTCGTATAAACCGTTACATCTTCGGCATTTTTAATTTCAAATTGATAATTGTCATATTGAGATTGAACACTTCCTAAAGTGGAAAAGAAAACCGAAAATTCTACTCCAGAACACAACAAGACGGTAAATTCCTCCGCATTTTCACCATTGAAAGGTAATGATTGCGTTACCTGATTATTTTGGGTTATATCAAGGGTTGCCGATATGTCAAAGTCGCTTGTAAGAATGAATGTGTACTGACATAGATTTTCAAAACTACATTTTGTTAACAATTCCTCTGGCCCATTCCATTCACTCTCAGTGTTATCACAGATTGCTCTCACATATACGTCATAACTCGTTGATGCGATAAGCCCCGTAACGGTAAATGGATTGGTTGTGGCATTAGATAAATAACTTGGATTGGTATCGCCTACTGGTGCAGGTGTTCCTGACGGTTGTACTGAAATTTCCCATGCAGTTTCCGATCCATTGGCATCCCAACCTATTTCTACGCTTGTGTCTGTAATCGTATTGAAAGTGATATTTGTAGGTGCTGCGCATTCAGGTCTATCTTCGATATTCACATTGTCTATTGCTACTGTCAAACCTCTATACCCTGCTGGACTAGGAGGGAAATATGGGACATGAAATGCTATGTTAATATCTCCGCTAATCCCGTCAGGGAAGTTTATTATTCTTACTTTATATTCCTCATTGTTGAATATTACTGTGTCTTCACTAGAATCGTATAAAACCGTGGTAAATTGATCCAAACCAGTGCCGTCGGTAGAGAGAAGGACCTCTAGATCTTCAGTGAAAAAACCGCCATACGCTCTATAATAATATCTTAAACGCTGGTTTTCTGTAATCGTTATAGTTGGTGAAATTAACCAATCGTCACTGTTACCATTCGTAGCAGTAAGAATTACGGCCGCTTGGTTTCCTTCATATGGATAGGCCGTGCCATTAAGTTCCCAGGTTTGCAGATCATTGTTGCCATTGACTATTTGCCAACAGTCTTCGGTAGTCGAACCTGTATTGAATGTCTCAACAAAAGGACTTGTAAGTGATGTGCACAACGTTCTGAAAGATACAGGCCCAACCCATTCACTACCTTCCGTACCACAATCTGCCATAACATAGAATTCATAGTCCGTGTTTGCATTTAAATCAGTAGCTGTGTAATTTGTAGATGTTGTTGATACCCCTGTAGTAGTTGGTACCCCAGAGCCGGCAGGCTGTACCACAATATTCCAAGCGGTTTCCTGATAGCCTTCTGTCCATGATAGGTCGGCCGAAGTAGCAGTTGTCGTACTAACTATTAAATTGGAAGGATTTGGACACGCTGGAGCATCTGATATACTGAAGTCATCGATACTTAAATCGGACCACGGTCCTGTAAAAGCTGGAGGAACTCTGATGGCAATATATACAGGTCCGTTGCCTTGAATTATTATAGATTTTTCTTGGTATTCAGGATTAGTTATTATTTCAAGAGGAGAAATAACTGAAAAGCTCCCAGGACTGGTATTGGTAGTGGACATCAAAATTTCAAAACCAAAACGTGTGGCACTCGCGAAGGCTGAAAAATCAGCTCTGTATTTAAATTTCAACTCTTTTTCACCAATTAAATTAATCCTTGGTGAAATCAAATAATCATTAAAAGCCGTAGGGGGCGTAAAGGATGCGGTTTGAATCACTGCATGCGTCCCATCAATAACCCATGTTGTATTGTCATTGTTTGCATTTGTGATTTTCCAACAGAACTTTTGTGTGTCTGCATCGAAATCATTAAAGCTCTCATAGAAAGGCGTGTCATATACTGTACACAGCGTGGTAAATGCCACTGGACCGACCCATTGGCTTAAATCATTAGTTGCGCAAACAGCTCTAACATAAAATTCATATCTGTTACCAGAATCCAACCCATTTGCTATATAAGGAAAATTGCTGGATGTTAGAACTCCAGGAGTTGTTGGTACGCCAGAGCCAAGGTCTTGTATAGACACTTCCCATTGGGTTTCAGTATCCCCTGCTGTCCAAAACAACCATGCCGAATTGGTGGTGATCTGTAATACAAATGGATTTAAAGGATTCGGGCACGAAGGTTTGTCCTCGATATACACTTCGTCGATAAGGATTCTGTTTCCTGTTTCAGTGGTGTTGGGCTCTACAATCCATGCAATATTTACTTCACCGTTAATACCTTCCGGGATATCAACAATCTTTTCCTGAAAACTGGTATTACTTATAGTTGTTGTAGGTAAAAGAACCGTTGTAAAATCATTATAACCTATTCCTGTAGTAGACAACTTTAAAGTGTAAGTGGAAGCTCCTTGATTCGATCTATGCTGATAACGTACACGTTTTGGTGTTCCATCAAGATTTACACGTGGAGAGGCATAAACATCATTATTTTCGTATCGAGAAATTGAAGTTGCTACAGTTGCCCATCCACCAATAAAAGTCCAAGTGTTTCCATCATTGTTTTTATCTATGGCAGCCCAGCATGGTTCAGGATTTTCTGGAGTTGCATTGTCAAAATCTGTAAAATATGGGGTATTAAACGTTGTACATTGAGTTGTGAACGTTGTTGGGTTGCTCCATATACCTGGAGAACCACTACACACAG
Organism: Aquaticitalea sp.; assembly: GCA_041748055.1. Taxonomy (GTDB): domain Bacteria; phylum Bacteroidota; class Bacteroidia; order Flavobacteriales; family Flavobacteriaceae; genus JBPOFM01. Next base: position 8,577 of record JBGTDZ010000251.1, on the reverse strand, counting down.
ATCTAACGTATAAATCGTAAGTAGAAGCTGGTGTTAGACCAGAGATAACAGTTCCAACATTGGTATTGGTGGCTGTTCCAGAACCGGTCGGCTCTCCAGAACCTGTAGGCACAACAACATATTCCCAAGAATCTGAAAACCCTCCATTGTTATCCCAAGAGTAAGCAACACTGTTATCCGTTAAATTATTGTATTCAAAATTTCCTGGAGGTGCACAAGTTGGACTGGTTATTTCCAATTCAAAGCATACTCCTGCACCACTCGAAAATAATGTGGACACCACTATAACATACGTTTGTCCAGCCTGCACCAATAAATTGTTGATTGATTTTGGGTCAAAACCATTTGTCGTGTTGACTCCAGCTATACAGTTAACACCAACTGCTGCACAACTCTCGTAGACAAGTAGCGTAGTGAGTGAGTTATAGCAGTTGTTGGACTCGTCTCCACCATCGAATGTGGTTTGTGCTAGTGTTATTAGACCATCTTGAGTTGGCGTGTAGGTCAAGAATATTTTATCTCCATTCAAATAATTTTCTGAACTATTGCCTTGTATGCAATTGGTGCCCTGTGTCGTATAACTTATATTTGGATTGGCCCAATTGGCTAAATTGTCAGATAGTACATATGGTACGGATGAAATATCCGGTACTATTATCGGATAATCACATGATAATCCATATTTTAAGGTTTCAAATGTATATGGTCCCGTAAATTCACTTTGTGTATTATTCGCGCAGATAGCTGAAATATAGATGTCAAATTCTGAGTCGGGGTCAAGGTTCACCAACGAATAACTTGTTCCTGATACAGGAATTCCGCTATTTGCCGGAGTTCCCCCAGTTGGTATAATCTGTATTTCAAAATTAGTGGCAGTTGGATGAGACCATGATAATTCGGCAGAACTTACAGAAATATTATCAATGGACACTGTATCGTCGGCAATTTCTTCGCACCCCGTCAAAATTGAGACCTGGTCCACAAACCATTCATCTCCAGTGGGTGTACCGCCCATTTGGGTGTTGACCGCAACAAATGCTACATATATATTTAAACCAACTGGAATGGATGGTGGTAAGGTGACCACCTTTTTTTCATACTCTGTCTGGGAACCAAAATTTAAATTACTTTCTGTATAAGATTGAAGAACGATGTTAAAACCATTGATGTCAGGTTGTGATGCAGTGGAGAGCCTTATTTGGTATATGGCTCCATTGTCCACGGCACTGGCCTGTTTAGTGTAGAATTGTATTTCACCATTTTCTGGAACCGCAATTTGTGGTGTGACCAAAAAATACCGTGCTGTATTTTGGTTGCCGATATTATCTGCACTAGGATTGATAGATGTCCCATTGGTACCTAGGTAACCATCGGTTGTTGCGCTCCAGTTGGATGCGCCTACACCATTACCAAAAATTGTCCATGCTCCAGGAATGCCGCTATTGAAGGATTCATTTAATTGTGCATACCCTTTTCCAGAAAACATTAAAAACACGGAGACTGCAAAAGCAAAAATGAGGCTTTTGGTTGTATCGCTATTTCTTGAATCAGTAAAGCATCTAGTGGCTTCTTTTTCTTGTAGATTATTTTTCATGTTCTAATAATTTCATTTTAGTAATAATGTGTCTAATGTATGGATAGATTTACTATATTAGTATGTAAGGTCTTTCCTTTTTACCGAAATTTAAAAGGCAAAAAATATAGTTTAAGCATTTGATTAACAATTAATTGAATCTGATATACTTGATTTTTTCAAATTGAAGATTTTTATTAGAATGTGTATGAATCCTATAGATTTTTGCTTTCAAGATTGTTCGGTCTTTACCAAATTGAATTCTAACTGAAAGGAATATTATCGTTAAAAAAGCTCTATGTTAATTGAATAATTACAATTAACTTTTACAATTAAAAAAACAAGTTTGAATGAAATTAAAACATGGGCTTCCTAAAGGATAGCCCATGTTCATTAGATTGCTATTAATCTAATTGGGTTGGGTTATGATTTATTTTTTAATAACTTTAATCGTTTCCTGTGCGCCATCAATGGTTATTGTAACGAAATAAACCCCTTGCTGCAATTCATCCATTTTGATTGTCGTTTTTGAGCTGTTAGGCGAAACTACTTGTACCTGTTGACCAACAATGTTGTAAACGGATATGTTTGAAATCGCTTTTTTAGCTTCAATGGTGAGGGTGTTGACCACCGGATTTGGATAGTATGTAAAAATCTCTAAACTATTTGTTTCAATACTTAAAGAAGGATCTGGATAGACCAACAATTCAAAAGTTTCTGAATTGCTAAATGTATCAAAACTATACACAGATATCAAATAAGTATTTCCAGCAACTAGATTTGAAGCAATTGGTCCAGAACTATAGCAACCAAAACCAGTAATATAATTATTGGATGTTTGTGAGCAATCGTCTGTATTAAATACTGAGTAATATGGAAAACCATTACCAGCTACAAGATCAAAATTATACTCACCTGTAAAATTAGGAGTAAAACTGTACCATATGGTATTACCACCAATGTCGCAAGCTTCTGAAGAAGGATATGAGTTGGCAAAACTACCAGAAATTGAATTGTTTCCGTTTCCATCGATAGATTCTAATAATTCTGTTGGAGTGGAACAATCATTATTTGTAACAGCAGGTGGCAATTGATAGACGCATAAATCGAAATCAATACCAGGTCCGTCATCTCCAGATCTTACCATAACATAAAAACTTTCTCCATTATTCATAGAATGAACTTGAGGGTTGGTGCTAAAACAATTAGTGCTTTCTTCTACAAGTGCACCACAAGCTCCAGAAAAAATAAAATAGGTTGATCCAACATCAAAATTTGACGTATTAAATGAAAAGCGATAGATTCCTGTTGTTGGAGCTGTAAAAACATACCAAACATCTTTCCAAAATTGAGTAAAACTATCATTACAAGTATTGTCTGCTGACGGAGTTGCTCCTATAGTTGTACCCGCTAATAGGTTGTCACAATTCTCATCAGTTGAAAGATTTAATGTAATCGCTCCGGAACAATTGTCATTTGCTGGCGAAGAAGGCGCCTCTTTTAAACAAATATCAAAGTTCTGAGCAAATTCTCCATCATTTCTAGTATTATTTCTTATGTAATATGTGTTCCCGATGGTAAGATTATTAAATGTTGCATAGTTGTTGAAACTCTGGAAACAACCTAGACTTGTAAAAGTGCCACAATTACCTTCAAGTAATTCAGTAGCTTGAACTGTTCCGCCATCACCAATTGCAGCAACTATATTTAGATATTCTAAAATTATGGTTGTGTTTGTAGCAACAAAGCTAAACCAGACATCATTATTGTTTGTGAATTCACAGTTAAGTGGGTCGCTCGCAGTTTCCGTAGCTCCGGCATTGGTGGCACTGGTAACCACTGTACAACTTCCATCTGTGTTGACCGTCAATGTAATACTATCTGTACATTCATCATTAGTAGGAGGACAATAATAGAATGTTGAATTGGTGTAAGAACAATCGCCATTGTCATTATTGGTTAGGGTCAATTCTACGGTACTTCCGCTAGAATAAGGACCAAAATTAACGATTCCCGTAGCAGTGATGCTACTGTCTGAATTTCCAAAATCATCTGTTAATGTTAATCCCGAAGCATCTCCTAAATAGGTGACATCCACATCAACTGTAAACTCACCTGTAGCACAATCTGAAACCGGAGTGAGTGTAAATTGAGGACTGATGCAGTCATTCTGAATGATAATCAAGCTATATGAATATGAACTATCAAACCCTGCGCTGCTCAAAACAATGAAGTAGGTATGTCCTGCCAATAACACAACGTTATTCAGTTCCATATTATACGGTGGTTCACTAGAAAAATCATTACCTAAAAAGGCCACACATTCTGAAGCTGTGTCTGGACAACCTTCCATAACATGAATGCCTGCTCCATATTCACTGACATTGGCTAGATTGATATCAATTGAAATATCTGTCGTAGGAGTAATTTGATAAAACACATCGTAACCGTCCATATAGGCGCCTGAAAAACCACCACAAGGCCCAACGTTAATGTTGTTCTCATAGTCGGCTGTGTTGCCAGTTGGTACGATGTATGGAAGGGTCGTAATTTCTAGTGGGTTCAAACACGTTGCGCCTGATATTGGAGCTGTTCGCGTCGTAAAACTTTGCTCTGCACAGCCTATGGCATCGCCAAAACCATTAAAAGGAACGATATTAATAAAATATTGCGTGTCATAAGCTAAACCAAGTCCTGCTAGTGGATAACTGGTACCTGCCGTTGTTACTTGGTTTAGAACATTAGTTGCACCAGAAGTTGTACCTATGGAAAGGGTGTAGTCAGTTGGTATGCCAGTAGCATTTTGCCAAATAAGCGTGACATCTAAATCGGCACTCGAAGACCCATCTATTGGATTTAATAACGTGACATCACAATTTGGTACTGAAGTTGCAACTTGAGTGATTGAAATATTGTCTAAAAAAATAAGCAAAGAATTGCCTGAATCAGCGGTTATGTTAACTGCGTCAGCTATAAAACGCGCTTGAAAGTCACTTCCAGCTGCAAGGGTACCTAGATTAGAAGTGGGTATTGAAACACACGTTTCAATGTTTACATAGGTGTAATTAGAATCATCAAGAGTGTAAGCTGGTGTCCAAGTTGTGCCACCATCTATTGAATACTCAAGCGTCAAACTTCCCCATGAGGCGACTGGCGCATTAAAGGTAATCGGGAAAATAAATACAGGCCCTTGTTCATATACGTTCACGTTAAAACTAACTGTGAGATCAGTAGCATTGGTAACAGCTGGATAATTTGGAGTTGTTAGAATTTGTTGACCTGGAAATTCAAAGGCTGATACTGCACTTTTGCCAGTTCCACCACATCCGTAGCCAGGTGTTACATAAAAGTTCCCGGTTTGAGTCCAACCAGCAGGAACATCAAAGTCTGGAGCATTATCGAAATTTTCAACAATCTCTACTTGAGAGAAGGCTTTGACACTCAAAAGCATCAAAAATAAAAATGTAATTTTTTTCATTGTTTAAGTTTAGATTAGATTAATTATGTTTGATGATAGTGTTTACAGTAAAAAAAATTGAATGGCCACAATCATCTAGGACATAAAGTGTCCATTTCTTTGAAAGTTCTAAAATATGAATAGAGTTACAATATAAAAAGAAGAAGCCTTTAGTTTTTACCGAAATTTGAAAGCAAAAATTCTCTTGTAAAAAATTGAAAAACAATAGTTTATAAAAAAAATATGTTTAATCTAACTCTGAATAAGATATTTGGGTTTGAAAGGATTCTATACGCTTTTTAAGTGATCGTATTGTCTTTCTATTTTTCCGTTCTATAAAAAGGACGCTTAACGTGATGAGAACAATTACTGCGATTGCCCAATTCAATTTCTTACTGAAATCGGATTGTAAATTCTTTATGAGCTCAGCCTGACTTTTTGAGTTTTCCTCAATAGAGTCACTTATGGAATTACGTTCAGATTTTGTTATTTCCAATCGGGTCTTTACATATAAGTCATAATATTTTTGATAATTATTCCATTGGTTCAAGGCCAAATAATTTTCAAACAACCCTTTGTAAATTGTGGAATTTAAAATTAAATCTCCTACTTTAAATGACTGTTCCATAGCGGTTTGAAGCAAAAAAATGGCTTTTTCATATTCTCCTTCCAGGGTATAGACCTCTGCTAATCCCTTTTGGGCAAAGGCAATCAAACTTTTGGCTTTCTCCGATTCGGCAAATGCTATTGATTTATTAAAACTGATTTTTGCACTGTCATATTCCGAAAGTAGGGTATAGCAATTTCCGCGATTGTAATAAACGATGCTCAAATTTGTGTTATGTTCTGTTTTTAGATTTTCGTATTCTTGAATACCTTTATCAAAATATTCTAGAGCGATATCGCAATTTAAATTGTCTTTATAAATAAATCCCTTTACTATATAGCTGTTAGCTAAAAAGATGCCTACAGAATCTCTAACTGGAAACGATAGGCTCAAGCGTTCCACTTTTTCCATAAATTCGATAGATTTATCGTAAATCTTTAGCTGCTGGTAGATTGTGCCAATTCTAAAGAGTATTTCAAGTTGCAATACTTGGTCATTCTGTCCTTCCGAAAGCTCATTAGCTTTATTGATATACTCTAAAGCTTTTTGGTAATCGCGCTTTGAAGTATAGGCAACAGAGACAAGCATTAAACCTTTGATTTTTTTCTTTTTTAAATTTTTGGGATTATCATAGATTGACATGCCAACAGCAATGGATTCATCAGGGTTTTCATATATGTTTTTGATACCATATGATAACAAACTATCAACCTGGGAACTATTTGGTCTTTGCCCAATGGCAGTATTGACATTGGTCATAAATGCACAAATAAGCAAAAGATATTCAAGATTTTTACACATGCTCACAAGTCCTGTTTATTGCCGATTTCTCTTTCCGTTTTCAGTAAATCTATAAAAGTGGCGGGTGACATGCCTACAATCGATTTAAATACCGTTGCGAAGCTACTATGTGATGAAAAACCGCTTTCTTCCGCCAGAAAACTTATTTTGTAATTGATATAATTGGGCTCGTTCTTTAGTTTGTTGATAATATATTCAATCCTAAGCTTGTTGATGAAAGTATTGAAATTATCATGATAATGAGTATTGATGATTTCAGAGAGATATTTTGTGTTTGTATCGAATAAACCTGACAATACGGCCAAGGACATATCTTTGTTCAGAAATTTTTGTGAATTTTCAAATCTTTTGAGCTTGGCCAAAATGCCCTGTTCTGTTTCTTCTGGAATTACAATCCGTTTGTGATTTGTTTTAGTGGTCGGTATTAAACGAATAAGGTTACTCCTGCTTATTTCCAAATATTTGATGATTTCCTTAAGGCGCTTTTTACGCCCCTCACTTTTCAATAAAACAAGAACGCCAATGGTACAAATGACCAAAAATCCAACCAATAATAAGTAGAGATAATTGGTATGGGTGTCTTGCTGATTGGCAACACCATCTTCCTGCTGCTGGGTTAGAAGATTATAAACAGTATTGATGGATGTTTCCTCCATCAGTTCCACATTATTGTTTAACACCAAAAACTCGTCATTGTAAACTTTATGTTTGCTTTTTTGGTTGGTCGCAAGATAATTGATGGCAATATCTCGATTGATACTCTTTAATAAGACTGGATTATCGATAAGTTCGGCAAATTTCAAAGCAATGAATAACGATATTTCACTTTCGCGAAAGTCCTTTTTCTGTAGATTCAGATGACCCAATTCACTATAAATAATTGCTTTTTCAAAAAGATTATTATGAGTTGTAGAGTCTATCAAAAACCTTGTTTTGTCTAAATAAACAAAGGCAGAATCATATATTGCAAGCTTGTTATAAGCCATTTCCTTTGCTAGATATAGATTCCTATTCTCAATAGGGTGGGTTTTTAAAAAATTCCGAAACCGATTATAGGCATTGTCCAAACCATTTAAAGCTTCATGGTTTTCACGACGATCTAATTTCATATATATGTTTTCGAGTACTATGTGGAATTGCAACGAGTCGTGCCGCGCGTTTTTAGGTAGTTGAGACACCAATTCCTGAGCCTTAAAAAGATGATTTTGTGATTGTTTGTCTAGATATAAAAGTCTTAAAAGTTTAGCTTTAAGCAAATACGCTTCAGTTTGAATTTCAATATTCAATTCTGGCAAATTATTAGCTTTATTAAAGATAGATTGTGCTGCTAGATTATAATCCCCTTTAACCAAATAACTTTTTCCTAAAATTAATTCAATACGCGTTCTTTGTTGTACATCTTCAGCGTTTTTCAAAAGGTGTTCACCAATCTTTATGGCCTCATCAGGATTTGAATATACAAACTCCGTTGCCTTTTCTAAAAGATCGTTTTGTTGTGCATATGTCATACCAGCATGTAACAGCATCATGAAGACCACACCCACGGTCTTCACCCTAAAATACGAAACATGGAAGGTTTTATTTTTTTGCATGAACTGATTGCTGTTCTAGTTTGATAGACCCTTTTACAAATATAGTTTTTTATAAGATAAAATTATGGGGAAGCTTGTGAGATTTGCTGGCTTAGAATGAGATGTGGGGCGTTGTTAAAAACCGAGAAAAATTAAAGGTATTATAATGAATTCTAACGAGCTGCAATACTATTTCCTTGGTGATAGAAGCACAATCGAATACAGCTTCTGTTTTAAGTGAATGGACAGCGAATTTTAAAATCAAAAAAAGCCCGTGAAAGATTAAACTTAAAGGGCTTTAGGTTATTGTAAGATGTGGTCCCACTTGGAATCGAACCAAGCACCTACTGATTATGAGTCAGTTGCTCTAACCGAATGAGCTATAGGACCGATTAAGAGGTTGCAAATCTAATATATATTTTAATATGCCACAACAATTTCATGGCTTTATCTCTTGGCACAACTCAATGAGAACGCCATTTGTGGATTTGGGATGCAAGAACGCCACAAGCTTGTTGTCAGCACCTTTTTTTGGTGTTTTGTTCAAGACGGTAAAACCTTCTTTGGT